>NZ_JUEE01000244.1:0-72589 GCF_000802135.1 Desulfosporosinus sp. BICA1-9 | reverse complement strand
GCAAAAATCTTATCCGCCGGCATCGAAATATAGTAACCGCCTGAAGCTGCCATTGAACCCATGGAAACAATCAAAGGTTTGGGGTATTTTTCTTTATAACTTATCAGTTTCTGATAAATCTCATCACTTTCATATGCACCGCCGCCAGGCGAATCAACCGTCAGGACAACAGCCTGAATTTCCGGATTAGTAAAGGCATCATCGATTTCCTGTAAAAATGCTTGATGATTATAGGCATTGGTACCGGCTGTCAATGTATCACTTTCGCTCTGAATTGTTCCTTTGACGGTAATCAAAGCAATGGTTTTACCGGCTCCTTCTTGATAAGTCTCGGTACTGAATGATGGTTCAGAAGGAAGCAGGGATCTTTTCAATTTCCCTATGTTTGGTCCTGTTGAAATAACTTCTGTACGTACGTACACCACTAACAAAACAATGATAACAGCTATAGAAATCCAGCGCTTTTTATTCATACTTATAAACCATTCCTTTCGCTGCGCTCAAGGCACAAAACAGCATGAAACCCGTTCTTTTTGAGCCTATTTTATACTGAGCATTACCTTTTTCTTCTGATCTACACTTAATGTCACCTTGAATCAAAATGTTTACCGTTTTGCTCATAAAATGTTTTATCAACTACTTTTTGTGTAAACAGATAAGCTGAGTGTTGTTCCAATTCATCTTTGCATAGAATTCCAAAGCCGGGGTGTTGTTGCGATCAGCTAGTAACTGTAAACGCCTTGCACCTTTTTCAACTGCCCAACCTTCAATCGATATTAACAGGTCCCTACCTATTCCCTGTCCTCGATAATTGTTGCCGATAACCATGTCTTCAATTAAAGCAACTATTCCGCCCTCGGCAGTGGATACCAAAATCTGCGCCGTGCACATTCCTACGATCTTTTGATTTAGTTCCGCTACCATTATGCAGCGGTTAGTTTGGCCATCTAGCATCATTTCGAGTCCACTTCGCTGCTTTGATTCATCGATAGTAAAATCAGTTTCTATAGAAAATAAGACACTTAATAATCCAAGTAAACTGTCAATGTCATTATGTTTAGCCCTTCTAATTGTTTGATTTGAATCTACAACAGCCACTCTCTTACCAACCCCTAACGAATTCGATTTATAATTCTCTCTTAATAATAACGTAAAAGAGCTAAGCAAACCCTATATCCTTTCGAGAATGACACATCTTTCTGTCCAGAGGCCTAGAAAAGACTCACTTATTTACACTCATCGTCCTAATCCAAAATGTTCAAGAATCATTGAATATAGATCAACAATCCGTGGATGCTTCAAATTGACCGTCATCCCAGAAATGATCATGGGCACTGTCGAATCTTCTTGTTCTAGGGAACCGTGGCTTCCTCCGCCCGGGTGAATAGGTGCCCCGACGGCAAAATATTCGTATCCCGATGCGGCCGAAACAATGACACGACTTTCGCTCCGCACTTCAAGTGCTGATATCAGACGATTAAATGCATCTGGAAACTTCCCAAATTCGATGATTTTTTGGTCTACAACCTGGGCATCGACCACGGATAGATCCCCTTCAAAAGACCAAGATTGACCGTAAAGATCTTGATAAGGACCAATTCGCCAAAAGCAAAGCTCTTTTTCCGTTCCGCCTTGTACAACGCAATATCTATTTTCAGAGACTTTCCATGCGATTTGGGCATTGCGAGGATCTTTGGCTAGAATTCCCACCACTTCGGGTAAAATCTCATTCATACGCTGGAGAAGATAAATAAAAGCCATGCGTTCATTCGGACAAATGGCAATCTCCTTGCTATTGTCATCTCCACTTGCTTCTTCTGTAGCTTTTAATCGTTGAAAAGACTTTAACGCATAATCTAAATCGATCAGGTATTCTTTGCCTAACCCAACCGTCGACTGTGCATGGTCTCCGGTAACGATAATGACATTTTCCTCTAAGGCTTTTTCCCACGAACTAAACTCATCAAGGACCAGAGCGATTTGTTGGTCTGCACGTTCGATCGAGGGCCCTGAGCGTAATGGGCCGTACTCGTGTGAATATTTGTCATTATCCGGGAAATAGACCACTGTGAAATCTGGCTGCTTCTTTTCGCGGACCAGCTGAGCAGTTATCATCCCAGAAAAAACATCATTGACTCCGAAACGATGAAAAGGCCCTATGGGATAACTCACAGGCCATCCGTAGAAAGGCGGATGGATGAGTTGACCAAGGGTCAAGTGGGCTGGTCCTGAAACTTGTTCTTGTTTTAAACGAAAACCCGTCGCCAAAGAAAGCAAAAAGGGGATTTTTGCTTTGTAACGGTGTGTAGCCCGATGCATGAAAAAGTTAATGTTACCAGAACTATATCCGCCTGCTTCCAGTTCTTCATACAAAGTCGGCGTTTTTGAATTAAGGTGCTCCTCATTAAGCCTAATTAACAGGTTGCGAAGGACTTGCTGCGGACCAATTTTTAAAACGCTTTGCCAAGTCGCTCCATAATCTACAATCTTCCGTATCTCCTCGTTGTACCAGATAAAACCAGGAACTCTATGTTGATCAGGCCAAGTGCCCGTAATCATGGAACTTGTGGCGACAGGGGTCATGGTAGGAAAAGCGGAGATAACTTGATCAAAGTAAGTTCCGTGTTTTGCGAGAAAGCTCAAAGCAGGGGCATTTCCTTCCGAAAGGATCCTGGCCAAGACCACAGGATGAAGGGAGTCAATGACAAATAGGATTACCTTCTTCACGATCAACCCCCTCTCTGAAAACTAAATCACTTTATTATATCAAACTATCTTATTCAAATCGCCCATTGTTGTCTAATAGCCATAAAGTACATTGAACTTATAACTATTGACATAGTGCTTAAAATAATTGCTTAGCCCAGTCCGCAGCTCGTTCAAGTTCGCCCTCTTTTAGGGGACCTTTTTCCCCGGTTACAAGGAACCCTTCCGGAGGCACAATCAGGGTTCCGCCCTTCTTTCTTAGCTTATTGGCAATGGAATTGGCAGCGTAGCCGCCCACTCTAACGATCGTTCTCAGCGCAGACGATTCGATGTCACTTAAGGATAGCCTCGTATCAAATGTTGCAACCGTGACACCTTTAAGCCTATTCTCAGGTAATTGTTTTATGAATTTAGTAATTGCTTCGGTAGGTCGAAAACCTCGGGTAGGAGATCCAATAACTAACAGTTTTAAGTCGAGTAATTCCCTCGGCGTAACTTTTGTTACCCTGATTGTTTCTCCTTCTTGAGAGCTAAGTATGTTTCCAATGGCATAGGCTATCTGTTCGGTGTTACCGAAGAAGGAATCATAGATTAGCAAGGTCTTCAATCGGATTCACAGCTCCTTTCCACCTTTTTCTATCCCTTCATTATTCGCTCCAATCCAATATATTCCTCTTATTCTGGAAATAATTTCAGTTTTAATAGAATCCTATAATATCTCCGCAAATGACATCCACCAAGTAAACCACTTCTTAAATTCCTATGAATTTCGGTTAATCCAGGTTGTTCTTAAAGAGTTAAGGGTTGTAACAAATGATTTTTTTCAGTTTGTTACAACCCTCTTTTAAGTGAGCCTTTAATCTCTTCAATAGAATTTAACAACGACCTAAAGTTTTCTACTTCCCGGTTTGATCGCAGGGATCCCTTGAGCACAAAGCGGACATTCCTGTGCTTCATAGGCTTGGATTTCTAATTGAATAATCGAACTCTGGGGTAGACCAAAATCTACCGTTCCTCCGGTTCGATCCACCAGCACACCAACCCCAACTGGGATAGCCTCAAATTCTCGGACAACAGAGAGCACCTCACGGACAGATCCACCCGTTGTGATCACGTCTTCAACTACTAAGACACGTTCCCCTGGGGAAAGGGTAAACCCTCTCCGCAAACGCATAATTCCATTTTCCCGTTCTGTAAACAAAGACCGAACTCCCAACGCTTTAGCGACTTCATGAGACACTAAAATCCCACCCGTGGCGGGTCCAATAACGGTTTGGATCTCCAGGTCACGAAATACTGACGCTAAACCCTCGGCTAAAATAGCTGCCCGCTCCGGATATTGCAGAACTTGAGCACACTGCATGTACTGAGCGCTGTGCTTTCCTGAAGTTAAGAGAAAATGTCCTTCCAATAAGGCTGAGCTTTTTCTAAATATGTCCAGGTATTGATCAGCACTTAAGGGTGCCTTACCTAGTTTAAATTCTGCATTTGATTCGTTTTTCATGTTTAGTATCTCTCTCCTTTTCCTACAGTACCCAAAGTCGTTCTAAGGCTTGACGAGGGTCCTCAGCCCGGGTAATTGGTCTTCCGACCACTAGATACGAACTTCCCGCTGCCAAGGCTTCAACCGGGGTCAAAACCCTCATCTGGTCCTGGGCTTCACTCCAGGCCGGACGTATTCCTGGTGTTACAATCAGAAACTCCGGGTTGGTATTCTGCCTTATCTCTCTCGCCTCCATAGCAGAAGCGACAACTCCATCGAGTCCTGCTTTGGTTGCTAATTTTGCGAGGGATACGACATGCTCTTTAAGATTTCGTTGCATTCCCATCTCTTCACTGAATTGAGTTTCTGAGATACTCGTCAGGACTGTAACCCCAATCACTTTAGGAACACGCTCCAGCTTACTTCCTTCTTCTCGTACTGCGTAAGCAGCCCTAGCCATCATATCATACCCGCCACTGCAGTGGACATTGATCATGTCCACACCGCACTGAACAAATCCGCGAATCGCCCGTTCCACTGTGTTCGGAATGTCATGGAGTTTGAGGTCTAAAAAGATAGGAAATCCCATAGCCTTAAGTTCCCCAATCATCGCCGGACCGGTGTAGGAATACAGTTCCAAACCCACTTTAAGCCAACATCCACTGCCTTGGAGTACCCTAGCTAAAGCTAAGGCTTCCTCGCGCCCTGGAACATCAAGAGCCACCATGACCCGATTATTTTTTGTGATATCCAAATGATTACCTCCGTTTCAACCAGCGAAAATTTACCTAATTTCCCAGACCCCTATTTATACGTAAGTGAAGGTAAATTCTTCGTAAACTTCAGGTGGAGTATTATTCTCTGGGCCATGAAGTGTTCCTATGTGGAAGCTAACTTACAAAGACTTATGGGCTAATCCTGTTAATTCTGCCACGGAAGCAAGTCCGTGTTTATCGCAGTAGTCTTGGATTCCCTGGAGGATCTCCAGGGGTGCCTGAGGATTAACGAAATTCCCCGTACCGATACTTACCGCCGTAGCCCCTGCTAGCAGAAATTCTACTGCATCCTGCCACGTAGTGATCCCGCCCATTCCTATGATGGGTAAATCCACGGCTTGGAAGACTTGCCAAACCATACGGACAGCAACCGGACGAATAGCGGGCCCAGAAAGACCTCCAAAGGTATTGGCTAAAATAGGACGTTGTCGATCAAGATCAATAGACATTCCCAACAACGTATTAATTAGGGAAACAGCATCTGCTCCCCCAAGCTGTACCGCTCGGGCCATCCCTACAATATCTGTGACATTAGGTGAAAGTTTAGCGATAATCGGAAGATCAGTTTCTGCTTTTACAGCTGTAATCACTTCTTGAGCGCTCTGCGGATCCGTGCCAAAATGCATTCCGCCATGTTTGACATTGGGACAGGAAATATTGATTTCCAGCGCAGCTAACCCTGAATCCCTTTGCAAGGCCCGCGCCATCTGAGTATAGTCCTCCAGGGAAAAACCAGAGATGTTGGCAATGACCGCTGTCGGCAATTCCCGCACCTTGGGTAAATAGGACTTGAGAAATTCCTCAAGTCCAGGATTTTCAAGCCCGACGGCATTCAATAACCCTGCCGGAGTTTCCGCTAACCGGGGAACGGGATTTCCCAGTCGTGGCAAAGGAGTAATCCCTTTCAAGGTTATTCCTCCCAAAGCTTCGACTGGACAATAGGCTGCGTACTCCTCTCCAAAACCATAAGTCCCTGAACAAGTAAGGATCGGATTCCTTAATAGGATACCCGCCAGCTCAGTCCTTAAATCAACAGGACACATCCCAGACCACCTCCTCGCCCCGAAAAACCGGTCCATCCAGACAAACTTTCCTTTGCATCAAAGTTCCAGCTTCGTCCTTCAGAGTACATACACATCCTAAACAAGCTCCTACAGCACATCCCATGCGTTCTTCCAGCGAAACTTCCACGGGAACCCCAAAGTTCATACATAGTTCCGTCACTGCCTGCATCATCCTGTGAGGACCGCAAGTGGCGACATTTATCTTGCCACTTTTACTCGTATGTAGCTTATATTGCTTCTGCCCCTGCCCAGTTAACTTCGATAATTGCTCCAGTACTTGAACCGTCACGAGCCCTTTTTGACCTAGACTTCCATCCATTGTACTGAGATGTATCGGAAGCCCCAGCGCTTGCCATAAGGATAGTCCCGCACTTTCTAGGAAGGAACGATTATCTCCCCCCCAAAACAAACGCACGGATAGCCCCCGGGCAAGAGCACTTTGAGCTAAAGAATAAAGCGGGAATATCCCAATCCCTCCCGCAATTAACCACAATTCCCCTTCATCCGGTAAGGAAAATCCCTTCCCTAAGGGACCCATAATGCTGAGACGCTCTCCACATCCAGCACGAGCTAAGATTTCAGTTCCTCTACCCACAACTCGATAGAGCAAGGTGATTTCATCGCGCTCAGGAGAAATTTCCGCCAAGCTAATGGGCCGCCGCAATAAAGGATCATATGAAGGAAGTGCTGGATCCTGAACTCTAACGGCTACAAATTGTCCCGCTTGCGCGTTTTTGGCAATGGGCCCCTTCAGAACCAGTCTCCTAAGCTTTTGATCTTCGTCTCCGAAGGGTTCATGAACAACCACTTGTCCTTCCGTAAGCATGGCAACCTCCCCTAATTCGAGGCTCGAGGTTCGAAGTTCGAGACTCGAATAGTTAATAAACACAATCTTGAACTGATATTAAATCTTATCAAACATCGATTTAGGTCTAACTCCTCAGAATAAGTTCATCGCGAACTTATTCTGAGTACGTTCAAATATTTAACTTATAGTGGTACGTTTTGTGGTGAAATTCAATTCCCACCGATTTCGGGCGGTTGGTGGTTGTAACTCGAGTTTTTAACCTCGCGCCTCATGCTCGTGTCTGGTGTTTCTCGCTTCTTAACTCGTGCTTTGTACCTCCGTTGTTCGAAGTTCGTGCTTCGTGCCATGTCCTTCGTTCGAACCACGAACATCGAACCTCGAACATCGCTTATAGCGGCAAGAGACCTGGTGAAATACTTTCCAGCACCTGAAGTAACGCGGCCGCAGTGTCTAAACTCGTAAAGCAGGGAATCCCATGTTCTACTGCCGCTCTTCGAATCGCAAAGCCATCACTTTCTTGAACCCGGCCATGGGTCGTAGTATTAATGACATATTGAATTTTTTGCCTCCGAATTCCGTCGATAATTTCGTTTGAGCCGTCATGTAGCTTCGCCACCTGTTCCACTCTTAACCCTTTACTCTGCAGATAGTGGGTGGTCCCTTTGGTGGCCATAATTCTAAAGCCAAGTTCTGCAAACCTGCGAGCAAGGTCGACCCCTTCCTCTTTATCGCGATCTGCTAGAGTCATAAACACTGAACCATAGGTTGTAAAGGATAAACCGGCTCCCAAAAGCGCTTTATAGAGGGCCTTTTCGTAAGTCCTATCCATTCCCATTACTTCACCCGTGGATTTCATCTCCGGTCCTAAAGACGGTTCGACCCTTTGCAGTTTTGAGAAGGAGAAGACAGGAGCCTTAACAGCAACCCGATCTCCCGTTGGCCAGAGACCGCGCGGAATCGCGATTTCGTCCCATTTCCTGCCTAAAATCACTTGAGTCGCCCAGTCAATGATCGGAACCCCGGTGATTTTGCTAAGAAAAGGCACAGTTCGGCTGGATCGTGGATTGACTTCGAGTACAAAGAGTTCTTTCTTATAAATTACATATTGAATGTTAAGTAACCCTTTAACCTTCAACGATCGAGCCAGTGATTCAGTTAAAGCGATGATACGCTCTTGCATATTCAAGTCGATAGTTTGAGGCGGATAAACCGCGATGGAATCTCCAGAATGAACCCCTGCCCGTTCTAAATGTTCCATGATCCCCGGGATAAAGACGTTCTCTCCATCCGAGATTGCATCGACTTCCACCTCTTTACCGAGCAGATATTGATCCATCCAGATCTCCTGCTCCGCTGAGGCAGATAAGGCACGCCTGACAACGGCCTCTAATTCCTTCTCTTCATAAACGATATCCATCGCTCTTCCACCGAGGACATAAGAAGGACGGACCACCAAGGGAAATCCTATTTTCTGAGCCACGCGCTGCACTTGCTCCATGTTCGTGGCCCCGCCTCCGCGAGGTCTTTTTGCCCCTAGTTCCTGCAGAACACGGTCAAAGGTTCCCCGCTCTTCTGCCCGGTCAATGTCTTCTACAGCCGTTCCTATGATAGGATAGCCGCGTCGTGCTAGCCCACTGGCCAAACCAATCGCCGTCTGCCCTCCGAACTGGACAATCACTCCATCGGGTTGTTCTTTATCTAGGATAGCTGAGACATCCTCCAAGGTCAAAGGCTCAAAGTAAAGACGATCAGCCGTGTCAAAGTCCGTCGAAACTGTCTCAGGATTGTTATTGATAATAATACTTTCATACCCAGCTTTTCGGAGTGCCAAAACCGCGTGTACTGAGCAATAATCAAATTCAATCCCCTGTCCGATTCGAATCGGGCCAGATCCTAAAACAACGACTTTGGGCTGCTTGTGAACCTCCCCTTCATCTTCAACATCATAACTTGAATAGAAATAGGGGGTCGTGGCTTCAAACTCTCCTGCACAAGTATCCACCATCTTGAAAACGGCTCGAATACGATGCTCTTGCCTAAACTGCTGAACCTCATCCTCCGAACCCTTCCAGAATGTCGCAATTTCTTGATCTGCAAAACCGAGCCGTTTAGCACTAAGCAGCGCGTCTTTATCCCAGGGTGCTTGTTCTAGTAAAGGTATGTTATCCACTAAACGCTTAATTATCAGTAAGAAATAGCGATTCCAGCCTGTTTCCTCAGCCAGCCAATCCACCGACCAACCGCGTCTCAGCCCTTCTGCCAAAACAAACAACATTCGATCATCCGGTTGTTGACAAAGAGTTTTAAGTTCAGCGTCAGCAAGCCCCCCAAGTTCCAATAACCGAACCCCATAAACTTTAATATCCAAAGAGCGGATCGCTTTGAGCAGGGCGGTTTCTAAGTTTCGACCAATCCCCATCACTTCTCCGGTTGCCTTCATCTGAGTACCTAAACGTCGGTCCGCTTCACTGAATTTATCAAAGGGCCAGCGTGGAATTTTAACCACTACATAATCTAAGGCCGGCTCAAAGCAAGCCGAGGTTTTCCCTGTCACCGCATTTTTTAGTTCGGTTAGTGTATACCCTAACGCTATTTTAGCCGCGACCTTAGCTATCGGATATCCGGTCGCTTTAGAAGCGAGGGCACTAGAACGACTTAAACGAGGGTTAACCTCGATAACCACGTACTCCATGCAAGAAGGGTGCAGAGCAAACTGGACATTACATCCCCCTTCAATACCTAGACCGTTGACAATTCGTCGTGATGCGCTACGGAGAATTTGAACTTCCCGATCCGTCAAGGTTTGACAAGGAGCGACGACAATACTATCCCCAGTATGCACTCCTACAGGGTCCATATTTTCCATATGGCAAATCGTGATACAGTTTCCAGCTCCATCTCGGAGAACTTCAAATTCAACTTCCTTCCAGCCGGCGACACTTCGTTCCACGAGGATCTGCCCAATCAGACTAGCTTGCAGACCACTTTCGGCGATCTGTTTTAGTTCCTCTGAATTCTGGACAATCCCGCCTCCAGTACCCCCCAAAGTAAAGGCTGGACGCACAATCAAGGGATATCCTGTCTCTGTCGCAAAAGCGAGTGCTTCTTCAACTTGAGACACAATTTTACTCTCTGGTATAGGTTCTTTAAGTTCTTGCATCAAAGCTCGAAAGCTTTCCCGATCTTCTGCTTGATCAATACTTTGCAGGGAGGTTCCCATCAAAGTAACCCCACAGCGATCTAAAACTCCTCGTTTAGCAAGTTGATAGGCTAAATTCAGGCCAGTCTGCCCACCCATAGTAGGGATTAATCCATCCGGTCTTTCCCGCTCAATAATCCGTTCCACGGATTCGACAGTTAATGGTTCAATATAGACACGGTCCGCTGTTTCCCGATCCGTCATGATCGTTGCTGGGTTGGAATTCACGAGAATGACTTCGACGCCTTCCTCACGCAAAGCCCGACAAGCTTGCGTACCGGCATAGTCAAACTCTGCAGCCTGCCCAATTACTATAGGGCCTGATCCGATCACCAGAACCCTTTTCCACTCTTTTTTGGGCATCGTTATTTCCTCCCCTTTCTGATTGAGCTTTTCTCGACGATTTCCTTAAACCGATCAAAGATTACTGCGTTCTCTTCCGGTCCTGGAGCCCCTTCAGGATGAAATTGTACGGACAGGACAGGGTAACTCTGATGTTCCATGCCTTCGACGGTACCATCATTGAGATTCAGCAACGTCACTTCGAAACCCGAGCCTGCTAGTGAAGCCTCCTGCACAGCGTAACCATGGTTTTGGGAGGTCATAGTTGCTTTTCCAGAACGCGTATCAATGACGGGATGGTTTCCCCCACGATGCCCGTAAGGGAGTTTATAGGTTTCCCCACCCGCGGCCAAGGCTAAAAGTTGATGCCCTAAGCAAATGCCCAAGACTGGCAACTTGTCATATAATCTTCGCACTGTGGCAACTTCTTCTGGCAACTCTTCAGGATCTCCAGGACCATTGCTCAACACCAATCCGCGAGGATGATGACTGAGAATTTCCTCCGCCGTGGACCTGGCTGGAAAAACCATGATTCTAAACCCTCGCTTTTGAAGGTGACGGATAATATTTCGCTTAACTCCGAAGTCAAGCACCGCGAGTAATGGACCTGATCCTGGAATTTCGTAGGCCTCCTTAACCGTTGACCGATAAACCCAGTGCTCACGTTTCCCCGCAGCCTCATTCTGACCCTGATAATTCGTCCAGAACTCCAATCCCGCCTCCCGAGTTTCCACTAATACACCCGGTAAGGTCCCAAATTGACGCAGATACCTTGTCAAAGCCCTTGTATCTACGCCTTTCAATCCCTGAACACCTTGCTGTAGACAATAGTCCTCCAGAGACCCTTCGCCATGTAAACTTCCCTCTCCCTGGGAAAGTTCTCGTAGAATGAGTCCCTGAAGACGAGTTTTATCCGCTTCATTTTCTTCATGGTGCCAGCCATAATTTCCGATTTGCGGTTGAGTAAGGACGAGAATCTGCCCCGCATAGGACAAATCCGTGACCATTTCTTGATAGCCACTCATCGACGTATTGAAAACTACTTCCTGTTCTGTCACTGAGTTCGAACGCTTCAACCACGCCCCAAATGCTTCCCCCTCAAAGGTCGTCCCATCCTGAAAAACGAGATAAGCCATCTCAAACACTCCTCTCTAACCGCGCTTTCTTTGGTTTATATACCTGTTTTCAAAGTTTCCCAATTCATAGTACCGTTCTATCTCTCTGCACAAGCCGACCTTCCACCCACACCATCACTGGTAAACCCTGGAGAGTTTTTCCTAGAAAAGGTGTATTTCTTGCTTTGGAAACCAGCGTAGCGGGCTCAATCATTTCTGCGAAATCTGGATCAAAGAGCACCATATCTGCCGAAGTGCCAGGTTTTAACGACCCCCCACGCAAGTTGAAACGCTTTGCCGGAGTGTAGCTCCAAGCCTCGATCACTCGCTCAAAACTCAGCCGTCCTGGCAGCACTAAATGTTGCCAAACCGCACTCAGCGCGGTCTCCAGACTGGCAATTCCAAACGGAGCCTCAGCAAAGGGACGTGCTTTTTCCGCCTGAGTGTGTGGCGCGTGGTCGGTGGCGATCATATCTATGGTTCCGTCGCGAAGTCCCTCGATTAGGGCCTCTCTGTCTGCTGCTGAGCCTAGCGGAGGATTTACTTTAAGTACTGTATCCGTTATGGTAATATCTTGATCACAAAAGATCAGATGATGAGGGTTCACTTCTGCAGTTACATCCACACCCTTCGCTTTAGCCCGACGAATCAGCTCAACGCTCTCTGTCGTAGAAATATGAGCAAGATGAAGTTTTCCCCCAGTCTCTTCCGCTAACAGCAGATCTCTTGCCACAATCACGCTTTCTGCAATGGCTGGAATCCCCCTTAATCCCATCCTCGTTGAAGCGACACCTCGACGCATTAAGCCTTCTCCAGCCAATTCTTTATCTTCGCAATGACTAATAATGGGGAGACCTGTGAGTTTGGCATATTCTAGCGCTAACCGCATCATTTCGGCATTTTGAATATTTTTACCATCATCGGAAAAAGCGGCAACTCCGCCCTCTTTCATATCCGCCATTTCCACCAGTTCAAGCCCTTGCATACCTTTCGTCACTGTCCCAATCGGATACACCTGAGCATAGCCTGCACGCTCCCCCTGCCTGCGTACAAATTCTACTAAGGCTCGATTATCAATCACGGGTAGAGTATTAGCCATAGCCATAATTGCGGTAAACCCTCCCCGCACTGCAGCCCGTGAACCGCTCAAAATATCCTCTTTATCTTCTTGCCCTGGTTCACGCAAGTGCGTATGAACATCAATCAGCCCCGGGAAAAGAAACTTTCCTGTTCCGTTAATAGTCTCCACAGGTTCCCCTTGAGCTTCAGCTAAAACCTCTTCCTCGGTCATGGAGGTGGAAATTTCTAAGACTTGCCCGCCCTGAACGAGAACATCTTGGGGGGATGATAGTTTTTGACTTGGGTCAATAACCTGGATATTTTTAAGCCACCACATTACTAGAACCTCCTATCAGTAAATAAATCAAAGCCATGCGAATGGCCACCCCGTTTGTAACTTGACGCTCAATCAAAGCGTCTACACCGTCTGCCACATCATCCGATATTTCTACGCCCCGATTCATAGGTCCAGGGTGTAGCACAATACTTTGCTTTCCTGTTTTCTTCAGGCGATCTACCGTCAGACCATAGAGATGACTATACTCACGTAAGCTTGGAAACAGACCGCTTTTCTGGCGTTCGAGTTGGAGACGAAGTGCCATCACAATATCCGCCCCAGGCAAAGAGCCATCTAGGTCATGGCTAAGCTTAACTCCTCCAAGTCCTTCCATTTCAATGGGAACCAAGGTGGGTGGACCTACAAAGGTTACATCAACACCCATTTTCTGAAGACACCAGGCATTACTCCGCGCTACCCTAGAATGCAAAACATCTCCAACGATGACAACTTTTTTGCCTTCTAATTCTCCTAAACGCTCTTGCATTGTGAAAACATCTAGCAAGGCTTGAGTTGGATGCTCATGCTGACCATCTCCGGCATTAATAACTCCAGCCTGAAGAATATCCGCTAAGAAATTTGCCGAACCGGAACTCGGGTGACGAATAATCACCAGATCCGCTCGCATAGCCTGAATTGTCTTAGCTGTATCGAACAAGCTTTCCCCTTTGCTCACACTACTCTGAGCAACTGCAATACTAGTGGTATCAGCTCCCAAAACCTTGCCGGCCATTTCGAAGGAGGTTCGTGTACGTGTACTTGCCTCGTAAAAGAGATTGACCACAGATTTACCCTTCAAAGTAGGTAATTTTTTAATCGGACGCATTAAAATTTCTTTCATCACTTTCGCAGTATGCAAAATATGACGGATTTCCTCAACACTCATATCCTCTATCGCGAGAACATCCTTACGCAGCCATTTCATTAGAAACCTCCTAAAATTTTTTGCCTGCAAGAAGGGGACGGTTCTTGCCATGCACTCTTGATTTAAACTTGACTTACATTCCTGACTTTGCCTTACTAATATCTAGAATCACTCCAAGAGTGAACTCGTTCAACTAAAGTTGAACATCGAGACTTCGGTGGGGGACTCTACCCCCACCGAAGCAGAGCCGGGGGTACCACTCCCACTTGTAGAAGTGGGAGTCTTACGATTTGGATCAAGCTCTGCTTTTTTCCTTGAAGTTCTCCATTTTAGTAGAGTGTAGTTCCTAGTAGTATTCTTTGAAGATACTTGTCCTAGTAACCGCCAAAAATCGTCTTTTTATCCCCGAACAATAATAAAATCCTCTTCCCAAAGGGAGAGGATTAAAATAGGCACAGCCTAGTTCCACTCGCCCCTTGGTTATCTCTCTGGATAACATTTAAAGGGTAAAGTCTCAATAACTTTTATATATCATCTCGCTCCAACAAAAGAACGTCTTCGTCCCCATCCACTTCCTGCAAACGTACCGCTACGATTTCACGCCGGGAGGTGGGTAAATTCTTGCCAACATAATCTGCCCGAATAGGCAACTCTCGATGTCCACGATCCACCAGTACCGCCAGCTGGATTCGTTCTGGCCTTCCCAAATCCATTGTCGCATCTAAAGCAGCTCGAGCCGTTCGACCAGTGTAGAGCACATCATCAATCAAAATAACACTTTTTCCTTCAATGCTCACCGGGACATCTGTTTCATGAACGACTGGATGAACATCTATGGTACTCAGGTCATCTCTATACAATGTAATATCTAAAATCCCGAGTGGAACCTTTACTCCCTCGAACTCCTCAATGTATTGTTGAATCCGTTCAGCTAAAGGCACTCCTCGGCGACGAATCCCTACTAAGATTAGTTTTTCAGTTCCTTTATTTTTTTCAACAATTTCGTGTGCGATGCGAGTTACCGCTCGACGAATCCCATCAGCATCTAAGATTTTACTTTTAATTGTGCCTACTTCCACAGCTCACTAACTCCTTTCGCTCAAGTGCTTATCCTTAGCTCGGAAATTTGTATAAATAAGTATAAAAAAAACCGTCTGAAAAGCAGACAGTCCTCCGACACTTCCGTCTGCCTTCCCAAGCCTCTCAGGACTTCATTAAAGGCCATATCACTTGTCACTTAGTGTACTAAAAGATCGTCCAAAAGTCAATGTGTGCGCAATTTTTTAACAAGTGCTGCAAACACTTTAGGCAAAGGAGCATCGAACTTCATCCACGTCCCACTACGCGGATGTTCAAATCCCAAATGCGTGGCATGTAGCATTTGTCCTTGAAGGCCATAAGGATTTCGCTTTGATCCATACACCGGATCACCAAGAACCGGATGCTTAACATAGAGCATATGAACACGAATTTGATGAGTTCGACCAGTCTCTAAACGTACTTCAAGGAATGAGACTTCGCTAAAACGATCTAATACGGTATAGTGTGTCACTGCCGGTTTCGAATGCTGCATCACTACAGCCATTCGCTTGCGGTTCGATGGGTCACGACCAATTGGCGCATCGACTGTGCCAGAAGGTTCTGACACCACCCCATGAACTAACGCTAAATATTTTCTCTCCATCGTGTGCGCTTTCAGTTGAGCGGCAAGTCCTACATGGGCAATATCATTCTTAGCCACCACTAAAATTCCGGAAGTATCTTTATCAATGCGATGAACAATCCCTGGCCTTAATACCCCATTAATTCCAGAAAGATTGTGACAGTGATATAACAAAGCATTCACCATTGTACCTGTCCAGGCCCCTGGAGCAGGATGAACTACCATCCCTTGAGGCTTATTAACGACTAGAATATCCTCATCCTCATATAGAATCTCCAGTGGAATATTTTCCGGTTCGGCTGTAGATTCCCTTAGTGTAGGGATAGTTACTTCAATCAGATCCCCCAGACGCACCTTATAATTCGCTTTTTTGGGCAAGCCATTTACTCTGACGCACTCTTGAGCAATGATTCCTTGAACGAAAGATCTGCTTTTACCCAAAGCATCCGTCATTCCGACATCTAAGCGAATTCCTTCAGGAAGACTATAGGTTTCTATTTCAGTAAAATGATTAGAATCAAACACTAAATTTTCTTCGTTTAACGCCTGATCGTCTAATTCGAAATCCTCTAACATGACTTCACTCGAAACTTTTTCCATCTCAAAACCGCCAATACTTCATTCTTATTTCTCAGTTATAGACTAACCATTA
The DNA here is from genome assembly GCF_000802135.1 of Desulfosporosinus sp. BICA1-9. Taxonomy (NCBI): domain Bacteria; kingdom Bacillati; phylum Bacillota; class Clostridia; order Eubacteriales; family Desulfitobacteriaceae; genus Desulfosporosinus; species Desulfosporosinus sp. BICA1-9. The sequence continues at coordinate 56,520 of NZ_JUEE01000244.1, read as the reverse complement.
GGTTGATCTTTGAATTCGCCTTTTGACTCACCTTTAGGTTCATCTTTGGATTTTTCTTCTTGATATACAGCCAGCATCAGTAACCCCGCCCCTACTACAATCATGCTATCTGCAAAATTAAAGACATAGGGCCAAATCTGAAAATCAAGATAATCCACCACACGTCCAATAATAAGTCTGTCGTATAGGTTCCCCAGTGCTCCGCCTCCGATCATTCCTAAAGCCAAGCGTGTGATCGTTTCGTCACGAGAAATTCGATACTGTCCATATATCACTCCGCCCACCACTAAAAACGCGGTAACAACAAAAATCCAAGTTTGGCCGGCCATCAGGCCAAACGCCGCGCCTGGATTGAGGACATATGTCAAATGAAATACTTTCGGGATAACGATCAGCGTCTCGCCAGGAATAAAGTTTGTTTGAACCAGAACTTTAACTAAACGATCAATACCCCATACCCCGATCATTGCAAGCCAAACCAACAACCGACTACCCCCTACTAAATCTTTCCCTCATCTTAACACAGGGCTAGAGTCGGGGCAAACTATTGTAGGGAGGAAGTGTCTTAGCCCGTTCGCACTCGTTCCATTGCTATTCGCTTGAAGATATGGCTAAAACTCAAAACCTCTGGGCTTTCTGCATGTGAACCGTTGAGTTTCTTAACGCCATCTCCTCTGCGCTCATTGACGCAATTCCTCTCACATGCTCTCTAAGCTAAGAAACTTCCTCTGGGCTTGGGTCGACAGGGGTAGAACGGATAGTTAGAAGGGCGTTGGAGTCTGTTATGACTGTTGTGTTTTTGACGCAATGTACTTTTATTGTTTTATTTACGTCCTGCCATGCTCCTTGCTATAGTGGATCATATTGTCCGGTTCCCTCTGGGTTTCGATTGTTTCTATAGATTGGACCGCCCCTATCACCTCATCCGAATCTTCATAGAGGTCATTAGGGTCTGAGACATCCCGATTTGTACCTAAATCTTGAAGGGAATCTGCAGTACCGTAGCGAGCCACAGCCTGCCAGGAGTCCTCACCATCAAACTCTACGCGATCTGTGCCATCGTTAAAGGTTCTAGAAAAGGGTCGATTCAAAATCTCATTCTCGACAGGGTCACGATGTAAGGAATGTTGCTCTTCCTTCTCTTCCTCACGACTACATTCTGCACATACCGTAGTATAAGGTAGGGCCTCCAGTCGTTCAAAAGGGATTTCGTGACTGCAATGTTCACACTTTCCATACTCTCCTTTTTCAAATCGCTCCAAAGCAGCATCAATCGCTTCAATTTTGTGGAGAAGTCGATCATGTTGAGCGACATCCCGAGATCGTTCATAAACTTCTGTACCAACATCAGCAGGGTGATTATCTATTAGCGACAATTCCCCCAAAGACTCTCTCATGTCTACGGTTAAAAGTTCTGCTGCGGTCTCCATTGATTCCTTTTTCTCTTTGCGGAGTGTTTCAATCAATTTACTATAATATGTATTATCCTTCTTCAAATTCTAGCCCCCTATCGTTTCTATGGCTGATTTACATATTTACTTAATTCTGCAATAAACCCTCCAATGACCGGCAAATTAAGGACAACGATGCGTTTTAACAAGAAGTAAGCAAATCCGGCTAGGACTCCCGCTCCCAAAGCTGTACCCAGTCCACGTATAAGACCGATCAAGAAATTAAACCATAGAAGACGCCCTGGACGATTTAGATAAGCAATATATTCGGCCAGTCTCATCTTTTCTAGAGTCTCTGCCAACAAGATAACTTGCTTTCTTAAACCAGCTAACTCTTGTTCAGTAACAGGATCGATTACTTCTTTCTTAGCAGCGAGCAACACGCTCGATTTTGTTTCATTGTCCGAATCGCCCACACTACCACCTCACTAAAGCCTATAGTTAGTCTTCCCACGTCTAGCAAAATTACTACTGAACTCAAACATTAGCTTAAACAAAAAAACCAGAAACTAGTTCTGGTTTTTGGTACTCTCAAAAAAACTCCTACATTAAATTCTAATCTATTCAACCACTAAATGCTACCCCTACTTCGAATAAATTTCCAGTTCCTGGCCATTGACCAAGCCAAAGGCATTGCCTTCATCCGTATCCAAATGTAAATCCAAAGCGTAGTCAGGGCTAACTCGGACAAGTACCCGTTCTAAAATTCCGCCTCTTGGACCAGGAATGGCGACACTTACATGATCCCCATCTTTTACTGAATACTTTGTGGCATCTTCAGGAGTCATGTGGATATGACGAGCAGCAATAATCACACCTTGATCCAAGTGAATACGGCCCTTTGGGCCTTCGACTTCAATACCTGGGGTTCCTTCAAGTTTTCCTGAATCCCGGACTGGAGGTTTAACCCCTATTTTAAACCTATCTGTCTCAGTGAGCTCTACTTGAGATACTTTCCTTGCAGGTCCCAAAACACGGACTCCGGTGATCGACCCTTTTGGTCCGATCAGAGTTATCGTCTCTTCGCAGGCAAACTGACCAGGTTGGCTTAGGTCTTTTGTTTTAGTCAAAGTATACCCCGCTCCAAAAAGAGCTTCAATATGTTCTTCGGACAAATGTATATGTCGATTAGAAATGCCTACAGGTGCTTTAAAAATTCCCATAGAGTTCATACAACCTCCCTATAAAATAGTATACCCTTTCAAACTGTGCCTAAAATATTGTTCAAGCTTAAACCATTCTATTTCAGCTATTATACTCTATTTTAAACAAAAACGACATAACTGTATCAAAATTTTGTCGAATAAACCAATATTTTAAATATTCTGCAGGGTATACACACTTAGTTCTATGTTTATTTCAAAGTCTTAACATCCTTATCTTGAATTTTATTATACACTCATGATATGACTGTGGTTCGAAAAATTTACGAAAATAAAAATCCCGCAAATTACTTACGGGATATAGAAACTACGTTAACCACACTATTTCACCATCTTGAAACACTGGCACAATCGGCAAAATATTAGGTGTAGAACAATAAACTAAATCTCGTTCAAAACCTAAGGAAATGAGCTTTTTTCCGTGCACCGAGCTACGGATCTTGTCAGTAAGATGATCCTCTGAACATTGATATAACATACGCGCCGCTTCACCCAAATCATTGAGAATTACATTTGATCCCAAGGCATCAATGAACATTCCCGCACAAAGTATGTCCGGAAGATCAAACCGTTCTTCCGTACCTGCACAAATCACAACAATCCCTTGAAGTTTATCATTTCTTTCAAATTCCCGTAAAATCGCCAAAACTATACTCTGCATATTTACAAAAGAAGCCATCCAGATCATGGGCGCAGCGATTGAATCTCGTATTGCACGAGTACCGTTCGTGGTTGTCATTATGACTCTTCTGCCCCCCACTTTTTCCGGAACATAGTCAAAGGGTGAATTACCTAGATCAAACCCTTCAATAATCAGCGAATCACGTTCCCCTCCCAATAATGATCCGGGGAGTGTTAAGCGTTTTTCCAAAGCCTCTTCCGAAGTAAGCACTGGTACAATTGCTTGGCATCCATTAGCTAAAGCAGTTACAATAGTGCTTGTTGCCCTTAAAACATCAATCACGATTACTAATTTGTCCTCCAAATAGGGTATCCGTGGAGAACCGGCACTCGGTAAGACTTCAATCTGCATGCGATCACCCCCATTCAAAAAATTGTGAATTACAGCACAATTCTGGACTTGCTAATGTCACTATCATCCAATTTTCTATATTCAACTTTTTTGTCGTAAATCCTGCAAGTTGTTCGAAAAATCGCGAACTACTTTTTAGCGCTTTTTTGTCCAAGCCTCTGAACTATATTTAGGGAGCATTTCTTCCATTAAGATCTTTTCTTGATCTGTTAATTGACTCCTCAAAAGTTCGATCCCCATAATATCACGAAATCCGGAACAAATTTCATATTCTAACTCTTCACGCCCAATGGGTTGAGTCCATACTTCATCCAAAGCACACGCTTTAGCTTTAAACCCTGTCAGTAATCTCTGACCCACCCCCTCACTAGGAAACTTGAGCAATCGAAAGAGGCGCTCTGCATCAAAATGGAGAAGGATTGACCCATGCTGCAAAAGCACCCCCTCTTTCCGCACCTGAGCACTGCCGACAAGTTTGCGACCATCGACCACTAATTCATACCAAGAAGGAGACTCGAAACACACAGCAGAGCGTTCCCGTTGTTTTACCTCACTGGCAACCATTTCTGCCTCAACCCCTAAGGTTCGAAATCCTTTTAGCAAGGCCTGACTAATTCTCAGGTAGGATTGAACCACTGTCCCCGCAACATTAGGGTTATCCTCTGGGGCAATAACGCTATAAGTTAGTTCATATTCGTGCAAGACTGCTCTGCCACCTGTTGGACGACGAACTATATCGATTCCTTCAACCTGGCAGGCCTCTTCATTCACCTCTTTATGGTAACTTTGGGCATACCCCAAAGAAAGTGTCGCTGGATTCCACCCGTAAAAGCGGAGCACAGGTTGAGGATCTTCCGAATGGGCCATGGAGAGTAAGAGCGCCTCATCAATAGCCATATTCTCAGCACCAGAGTACACTGCATAAGGAAAATATCGCCAAGTTGCCATAATTACTCCTTTCTCCTCCCCACATTCTGATCCACATTCGTTCTCAAATATCCCCAAGCTATTTCAACTTCATCCCGGATCAAAGCCCGAGGATAATTATAAAGTTCTTCGCCAGGCTTTTCATTATAATATGGACGGTTACAACCCTTGCAACCAGAGGTTTGAAAGGGCTCTCCACCCCTCGTTTTTTGGAGTTCATCAATACTGAGGTTAAAATCAAGGACCTTACCTTCTCCAAAATGAAATTGATCTACCCGGGCCAAACCCTGCCGAATTAGATCGTGGGCAACCTGTATCCGACGATAATGCGCCATTTCTGGTGGTTTAATCCCCTCCAATCGTGTCCCTTTGACTGGCGTGAAAGCAAAGAGCGCAACAGTAATTCCTCGATCGTACAGGGTTTGAAGACAGCGAACCATCTCTTCTTCATTTTCTCCAAGACCTACAATCAAGTGTGTCGCTAGATGCCCGGGGAACCTTTCTGCTGCTTCACTGAGTAATGTAAAGCGTTCAACCCACGATCCATCTTTAGTTTGAGCATATATTTCTGCTGTCGCAGCGTCTAAGGCAATGCTAATATGATCAACGCCGAGGTCCAATAGTTCTTGCACTTCTTCAAGGGTTCGCGGTCCAGCCGACACACATATAGGTAGGTCCGAATGATTTCTTACCACTTTCACCCATTGCTTGGTTTCCTCCAAAGCGACCTTGTCTTGAACCACTTGAAAACAAACCCTCTGTAAGACCGTTTGGGCCTCGGGAAAAGCCAACCCTTTAACAACCTCTTGCCCTGCAAATTTTGGCCAACTAACTCGTGAAAGGAGATCAGCACGAGCGCTGCTATTACGGGCCTGAGCACAAAAAGCGCAGTCAAATCGACAACGTTCACCAACCATCAGGTAAGCGGTTGTGGGCAAAGCATCCGCTTTAACCTTCTTTAGACCTAACACATTTGCCGTACCTATAGAACAACGGATTGTCATAGTGCACAACACTCCTCTCCTCGGATTACTCGTAACCCCAATTCATTGGCGATACGACGTGCAGCCGGTGTCGGCATAACTAGTCGGTTTAACCCTAAAGAAACTGCTGCTTCATCTAATTTTTGGCGATATCCACCTTTGGGACGCATACAACCTAAGGCTAAGGGCAAGTCTGGAAAACGCAATCTCGCCTTGGCTAAGAAACGAATAACCTCCTCCACAGACAGGGGCTGACGTGAGGCATAGCGAGTTCCAGGCGTTGGAATAAAAACATTAAAAACTAATCCACTGAGACCTAGTTCTTGGAGGGTATCTAAAGCCCTTTCCTCTCCCCCCCACTCTCCCCCTCTCAGGCCAAGCGTTAAATGGGGAATTACACGGACGACTTCTCGAAGTTCAAGGTAAACACGGCGGTAATCTTCCGGACCCTGCTGGAGCCCGTAAACCTCCTGAATCGTTGCGCGGTCGGCAACAAAATCAAACGAGACAACGTCAGCTAAATCTTTTAGCAAAGCGATTTCCTTTTTTTCCAGTAATCCAACATGAAAATTCAAACGCACGTCCTGTTTCAACTTATGAAGAAACTCAAGATGTTTAGCAAAGGGTACCTTCCCTTCGTCAGTACACCCTCCACTAACAAGGGCACTTCGAAAAGGGTAGTTCGAAGTGCATGATTCATCCTGGATCTGAACATCTCCAACGTTCCGCATTCCTTTAAGGTAGTGCCCCCCACAGTGTGCACAATTCAAAGCACAGGACTGACCGGTAAGTGTGATGCTCTCCGTTTGAGAAGGAAAGTCAAACCATATTTCATCGGCAAAATGCTTCTTCCGCACTTCCCAAGCGCGTTGAACCAAGGCCTGAGTCTCTAATTCTATAGTTTCCATCTCTTTCTCCTTCTCGCTACTTTTAGAAAAAGCCGCCCTAAAATTAGAGCGGCTTTTAGTTATGAGGTTTTACTTTTTCTGCCAACGCAAGTTTGGCTTCCGCACCGCACCTACTTCATCTAAGCGCGTTACTAACGTCGTATAAGGTGCATTCTTAACAAGATCTGGAGTGCTAGAGGCTTCCTCTGCGATCTTGATCAGTACGCTGGCAAATTCGTCCAGTGTTTCAATGCTCTCTGTCTCCGTAGGCTCAATCATCATAGCCTCCTCAACAATGATCGGGAAATAGATGGTCGGAGGATGATAGCCATAATCTAATAAGCGCTTGGCAATATCTAACGTATGCACCCCAGTCGCTTTAAGGTTTTTCGGGGTAATAATAAATTCATGTTGACAAACTCTATCAAAAGGCAGGTAATAATGCTCTTTTAGAATGCTCATGAGATAGTTGGCATTCAAAACTGCATTTTCTGAGGCTGTATGCAACCCTTTGCCACCAAGGCTACGTATATAAGCATACGCCCTAACCAATATCGAGAAATTCGAGTAAAATGAGCGAACCCGTCCGATGGAAAGAGGCCTATTACTTTCCAGGGTAAATGTTCCATCCTCTCTGCGAACCACCACTGGCTTGGGCAGAAACGGCGCCAAAAACTTCTTAACCCCTACTGGACCAGAACCTGGTCCTCCACCACCGTGAGGGGTAGAGAAGGTTTTGTGCAGATTGAGATGGATCACATCAAAACCCATATCTCCAGGACGGGTAATACCCATAATCGCGTTGGTATTAGCTCCATCATAATATAATAAACCACCTGCGTCATGAACCAATTGCGTAATTTTCAAAATATTTTCATCAAAGAGTCCCAATGTATTAGGATTTGTCAACATTAGAGCAGCAACTTCATCATTAAGGACTTTCTTTAAAGCCTCCAGGTCAACTCCACCACGTTCGCTGGAAGGGATCTGGATAATCTCATATCCAGCCATGGCTGCTGTCGCTGGATTCGTTCCATGAGCAGAATCTGGGACAATCACTTTTTTGCGTTTCTGATCTCCACGCTGGTCATGATAAGCTTTGATGATTAATATCCCGGTCATTTCCCCATGGGCCCCAGCAGCAGGCTGGAGAGTAAACTCATCCATTCCTGTCAATTCACCGAGGTCTTCTTGAAGTTCCGCCATCAGCTGTAAAGCCCCTTGCGTCATGGCTTCTGGCTGATAAGGGTGAAGGGCCGTAAAGCCGGGCAGACGAGCCAACATTTCGTTCACTTTCGGGTTATATTTCATAGTGCATGATCCTAAAGGATAAAACCCGGTGTCCACACCATGATTGAACGTCGAAAGGTGAGTAAAGTGGCGGACCACGTCTATTTCGGAGAGTTCTGGGAGTTCCGGCTGCTGTTGCCGTAATAAAGAGTTAGGTATCAGGGTTTCGACTGGAACTTCAGGTACATCACATGAAGGTAAACTGACCGCACTTCGCCCATGAGCACTGAGGTCAAAAATTAATGGTTCTAACTCTTTCATTGGATTTCCCCCAATCTGGCCACGAGCCGGTCAATATCTGCTTTACTCTTAGTTTCAGTTACACAGAATAGCAGGTGACGATCTAATTCCGGATAGAATCGAGCCAGCTCCAGTCCGCCAATAATCTGATCTTTCAAAAGCATAGCATTGACTCGCGCAGGTTCAACCGTCGTCTCAATCACAAATTCATGGAAGAACGGACCTGAAAAAGCCAGCTTCATTCCTGGAATTTTAGCAATCTCTTGCGCTGCATAATGGGCATTCTGCAAATTCAAATTGGCTAATTCCTTAAGTCCGGTCTTACCGAGGGCACTTAAATGCATGGTAAAAGCTAAGGCGCAAAGGGCCTCATTAGAACAAATATTAGAAGTCGCCTTTTCACGACGAATATGCTGTTCGCGAGCCTGCAGAGTTAGAACAAATCCTCTTTTGCCGTTTTTATCGGTTGTTATACCAACAATTCGTCCTGGCATCCGCCGTACAAATTTATCCCGGCAAGCCAAAAAACCTAGATATGGACCTCCGTAATTGAGAGGGTTCCCAAAAGGCTGCCCTTCCCCAACCACAATATCCGCCCCACATTCGCCCGGAGATTTAAGCAGACCTAAGGAAACTGGATTGACTGACATAGCCACTAAAGCCCCTTTGGCATGGGCAAGCTGTACGATCTCCTCCGCTTTTTCAATGCCGCCAAAGAAATTTGGATTTTGAACCAGCACACCGGCTATATCTTCTTGAAGGGCAGCCTCCAGAGCTGCTCGGTCAGTCTCACCATTCTTAAAAGGGATTTCTACCAGTTCCACGCCCCGTGGGCGTAGATAAGTTTTGAGTACCTCTCGATACTCAGGATGCACGGTTTGAAGCACAAGTACTTTGTCCCTTCGTGTCGCATCACAGGACATGATAGCGGCTTCCGCTAAAGCGGTCGCCCCATCATACATAGAGGCGTTGGCCACATCCATTCCCGTTAGTTCACACACTAAGGTCTGATATTCATAAATTGCCTGCAGAGTCCCTTGACTAATCTCGGGCTGATAGGGAGTATAGGCTGTATAAAATTCAGAACGCAATAATAACTGGTCAATAAAACTCGGGATATAATGCTCGTAAGCCCCAGCTCCCAAGTAAGAACTGAACTCTTCCACAGTTTTATTTTGATTAGCCAATCCTTTAACGTGTTTGACTAAATCTTGCTCTGACATCCCTCCACGAATAGCCAGAGGGCGTTGTAAGCGAACTTCTTTAGGAATATCCTCAAAGAGTTCCTCGACTGACTTAACCCCAATACGGGCTAAGAGGCGCGCCTTTTGACTGTCCGTATTCGGTACAAAGTTCATTCTAATGTTCCTCCTGTGCTAAAAACGTCTCGTATTCCTCAGCAGACATCATGCTGTCTAGAGCAGATAAATCATCGGCTTCGACTTTAATCAACCAACCCTCACCATACGGATCACTATTTAACAGTTCAGGGGTATCCATAACCAAGGTGTTGACTCCAACGACTTTCCCGCTTACTGAGGCAGTAATATCGGAAACTGCTTTGACCGATTCTACCGTACCATAGGACTTTCCTACAGTGACCGTCGAGCCTTCATCTGGAAGCTCAACAAACACGACATCTCCCAGACTTTCCTGTGCATGGTCCGTGATTCCAAAGGTCACAACATTCCCTTCCACTCTGGCATATTCATGGTCTTTGTTATACTTTAATTCAACTGGATTCATACGATCATCCTCCTCAAATTTTGGTTATCTTACCCTAAGGTTAAATAAACATCCGTTCGTCCCTATGCTCACTTCAGGAGCTTTCGTGCATCGATTATTTGCCACGTTTATAAAACAAGGAAGGAATAATCTTTGCCTGCACAGCCTTTCCTCGAATCATAACGTCTAAAGTTTCACCTAGAACGGCCAGATCTGTACGAACCAGACCCAAAGCTATATTTTTATTAAGAGTTGGAGAAAATGAACCTGAGGTGACAAAGCCAATTTCTTGACCATTCTTTTGAAGTGGATAATGCGAACGGGCAATTCCTCGCTCAATCATTTCTAGGCCAACAAGCTTGCGCGGAACTCCATTTTCCTTTTGAGCAAGGAGCACCTCGCGGCCAATAAACGTTGCTTTATCTAGTTTGACGAAAATACCAAGACCTGCTTCTAGCGGGGTTATCTCAGCTCCTAATTCATTGCCATATAACGGGAGTCGAGCTTCGAAGCGCAGTGTGTCACGGGCTCCCAATCCAATCGGTTGTACCCCTTCAGCAGCGCCAGTTTCTAAGATTTTCCGCCATAATTGACGACTATATTCTGGTGCAACATAGATTTCAAATCCATCTTCTCCAGTATAGCCTGTGCGAGAAATAAGACAGGGTGCCCCATCAACTTCTTCATGAAGGAAGGTATAATATCTAATCTGCGCTAAATCAGCCTTGGTAATACGTTGCAAAATCGTTTCTGCTAAAGGTCCTTGCAAGGCGAGTTGCGCATATTGTTCAGAAACGTTCTCAACGACAACCTCAAATTTTTCGGCTTGTTCCCTAATCCAGGCAAAATCCTTATCCGCATTTGAAGCATTGACGACTAGAAAAAAGCGCTCCAGATTATAGCGATAAACGAGCAAATCGTCTACAATGCCGCCGTTTTGGTAACACATTGGGGAATAAAGAATTTTCCCATCTTCAAGCTTACTGGCGTCATTAGTAATCAACATTTGAACAAATGCCAGTGCCTCTTTGCCTCGAACATCAATCTCTCCCATATGTGAGACATCAAAGAGACCCGCCTTTGTCCGCACTGCATGGTGTTCTTCTATCACACCTGCATACTGGACAGGCATTTCCCATCCGCCAAAGTCGATCAGTTTGGCCTTCCCTGCCGTATGTTCCTCATAAAGTGGGGTACGTTTTACTTCAACCATGTAGAACACCTCCTCCTTCTTTGATCAGTTAGATTTTTTAAAAACTGTGACGCTTTCTGGTACCGACAGACCGTCGGAATCATCGCTCTGAAAGCTCATTAGCATTTGCTATCTCTCATATTGTGTCACTTAGTAACTGATATCACCCATGAAAATGATACCAAAAACTCCATAAAAAAGGACAGAGGAAGTGCGTATCGCACTTCCTCTGTCCTTTAAACCTGAGAGATTCGCCGTTTCCAGCTTCCCCTTTGGTGTTCTCTTTATGAGAAACTCTCCAGAGTCCCGTCAACTAGCAGTACTTTTGCCTGAGAGTTTGCTCCTTAAAAAAGCGATTTTTAAGGGATTTCTCCTTCGGCGCCTGGATTTATCAGATCTCTCCCGCTAGTCTCATTCGGTTATTAAACTTATTATTCAATATAATATGCTATTTCGCCCATTATGTCTACTGGGATTTTATTACTGAAAGGAATTTAAAGACTTTTGACCACCGTACTACAACGCGGGCAAATGGTCGGATGATCAGAATCCTTTCCGACTTCCTCATGGAACATCCAGCAACGCTCACATTTTTCCCCGTTAGCCGGTTGCACCAAAATCCCTAAACCCTCGTGAACTTCTGCTAGTTGTACGTTTTCCGGTCTATTTTCCTGGGGTTTATGCACCGTTAAACCCGAAACAATGAAAATTTCCGCAAGATTAGGAACTTGCTGTAGGAAACCATACTGTTCCTCCGTCGGATAAAGGTCCACCTGAGCGGTTAATGGGTGATTGATCAGTTTTTCTTGACGCGCCATTTCCAAGGCTTTAGAGACGTCGGTCCGCAAGGCTAAGATTTGATCCCAAGTATCCACCATAGTAACGTTCATCCACTCAGCATTCACTTTCGGCATTTCTGCCATTTGGATATTTTCCAAGGTCTTTTCTCCAGGAATATATGGCCAGATTTCTTCCGTTATAAACGACAAAACCGGCGCTAAGAGACGAACCAGAGAATCCAGCACTTCAAATAGTACTGTCTGTGCGGAACGGCGAAGAAGGGATGTTTTTCCTTCGACATAGAGTCTATCTTTAACAATGTCCAAGTAAATGGCACTTAATTCAACCGTGCAGAAATTATGAATGGTATGGTAGACCCAGTGAAATTCATAGGTTTCATAACCCTGAAGTACGCGTTCAACCACTTTAGAGAGCTTAAGCAGAGCCCAACGGTCAAGTTCCTGAAGTTCCTGATAGGAAACTTTATCCTTCGCAGGATCAAAGTCATTGAGATTGCTCAATAAGAAACGAAGGGTGTTACGAATCTTCCTATAGGCTTCGGACATTTGCTTCATAATCCTAGGAGAAGCCGCGACATCATTCTTATAATCGACTGAACTAACCCATAACCGTAAAATATCAGCACCTAATTCTTGGACGACCTTAAGCGGGTCTACACCGTTGCCCAGTGATTTAGACATCTTACGCCCTTGCTCATCGACAACAAAGCCATGTGTCAGTACGTTGCGGTAAGGTGCCTGACCGAAAGCCGCCACTGCCGTAGATAATGAGGAATTGAACCAGCCCCGATGCTGATCCGAACCTTCTAAATAAAGATCCGCTGGCCAAGCTAGGTGATCCCGTTGTTTTAAGACCCCAGCATGACTCGTGCCGGAATCAAACCAGACGTCCATAATATCGGTCTCTTTGCGAAATTTAGTTCCACCACAATCACAGGTAAACCCATCCGGTAACAGTTCCGTAGCAGAATGTGCAAACCAAGCGTCTGACCCTTCTTGACGGAATATCTTCTGCAGAAAGGAGATCGTTTGGTTATTGACGACCACCTTTCCACAATCCTCACAATAGAAGATGGGAATTGGAACTCCCCAAGTCCTTTGCCGAGAAATACACCAATCTCCACGATCGGCAATCATGTTAAAGATTCGATCCTTACCCCAAGCAGGAATCCAGCGCACCTTCTCGATCTCATCTAACGTTGCTTGCCTAAATCCATCGATAGATGCAAACCATTGTTCCGTCGCTCGGAAAATAATCGGGCTCTTGCAACGCCAACAGTGAGGGTAACTATGTTCGATCGTCTCCTCAATGACGAGGTTATCCGTAGTCTTGAGATCTTCCACAATGACTGGATTGGCTTTGCCAGTTTTTTGACCAGCATAGACCCCGGCTTCCGAAGTGAATTTCCCTTGATGGTCAACTGGACATAAGACGGGTAATCCATATTTCTTACCCACCAGAAAGTCATCTTCTCCATGACCTGGCGCAGTATGAACACATCCTGTTCCAGCTTCTAAGGTCACATGTTCCCCGCAAATCAACACAGAGTCACGATCGATCAAGGGGTTTCTGCAAATAACACCCTCAAGTTCTTTGCCAGAGAGGGTCTGCTCGACTGGAAGTTCCATCTTCCACAGAGAACGCAAGGAGTCCAGCATACCCTCAGCAACGATCCAATGTTCTTGCTGTGCGGAGACAACCGCATAGGTTAACTCTGGATGAACGCTGATCGCCAGATTTGCTGGAAGTGTCCAAGGGGTCGTGGTCCAAATTACGACATACGAATTTTCCTGATTAAGGACACCTAACCCATCTCGTACAGCAAATTTGACATAAATAGCAGTAGCCGGCTTATCGGCATACTCGATTTCCGCTTCAGCCAGAGCTGTTTCACAGGAAGGACACCAGTAAACTGGCTTTAAACCTTTGTAAATGTACCCTTTATGGGTCATGTCTCCAAAGACTCCGATTTGAGCAGCCTCATACTCCTTTTGTAAGGTGAGGTAAGGATTTTCCCAATCTCCTCGTACTCCCAGTCGCTTAAACTGTTCGCGCTGAATCCCTACATATTTTTCGGCATAGTCCTTACAGTTCTTACGAAATTCTAACACAGAGACAGCGTGACGATTCACGCCCAGTTTCTTGATCACTTGTTGTTCGATCGGAAGACCATGGGTATCCCAGCCGGGAACATAGGGGGCATCAAAACCCATCATCGTCTTATATTTGACAACGATATCTTTCAATACCTTGTTGATCGCATGTCCAAGATGAATATCCCCATTAGCATAAGGCGGACCGTCATGAAGGATGTATTTGGGACGTCCTGCACGTGCCTTCTGCACCTTTTGATAAAGCTGATCCTCTTCCCATGATTTCAGGATCTCCGGTTCCCTTTTAGGAAGATTTCCCCTCATCGGGAAATCCGTTTCCGGTAAATTGAGAGTAGTACGATAGTCCATTTTGAAATTTCCTCCTTAATTACGATGCACGATCTAGGGCAATTCAACGAATTACCTCTGACTTAAATAGTTAAAAATCTCGTCCCTCTTAAAAAGGGACGAGATCGCTCGCAGTACCACCCTTGTCGCCAAAACAAGTCACTCGGAAGTCATTTAACGGTGACAAACCGTAAGAAACTTACTTAGATTTCAGCCCTACACTCCAAGGTGATTTTTCTGTCAGACTCCACGGGCTTACACCATTTCCCGCTCGCTTTGGGAAAACCTTTGACAAAAACTGTCCTTTTCACTGTGTTTTTCAAGATTAACCTTGATAAATTAAATTAGTCCTTAGCAATGACTTTGCGCAAGATAGTGACCAGCTTGGCTCGTCCTTCCGACTCGATCGGATCCACCATCCACAAACAGAGGAATGAAATCTTTCGTTTCTTCCATTCTTGAACAAGGGGATCCATTTGATCTTTGGAAAAGTGCAAATGCTTATCATCCTGAGAGGGCGTTAAACTGACAACGACGGCACGTTGCTCAATTTCATCCATCGCTAAAAACGCCCGATCCAGCAAATCATCACTCCCAGTCATCAAGACATCTCCTGGGCGAAAATGATGGTCTGCTTCTGCAAATCCAACACTAAAAATCTTGGTATCCTTTTGTGAATCTAAATTATCGACGGAAGGTACAAGTTGGAGCTCTTGTCCTCCTAATTTCCCGACATAAATTTCATTCTCATCCAGATGCAGTCCAAACCCTTGAATGAGAAAATCTGGAGATATCTCACTAATTAATGTATACATCGATTTATAATCCTTCTCCTTCAAATCATCTATAGATTATTTTACCATGAATACAGACAGATTAGCAACATATGCCAACAGAACCTTTACGCAATACCCTCATCTCTTTCCTGCAAGGCTTCCAAATCTAGGTGGGCCAACAGAAAAGATTTAAGCTGAGTCCGTAATAAATCACGTTTTCTCGAAAGTCCTTGAATTTCTTCCTGGATTTCTTCCCACTTTTCTTGGGCTTCTGACACTTTGCTCAGCTTCTTCTGTTCAGCTTCTCTAAGCAGGAGTGCAGCCTCGTGACGCGCAACTTCCTTCACTTCTTCGGCTGTTTGCTGAGCCAAAACAAGAGTCTGTTGCAAGGTATTCTCGATTTTACGATAATGGCCGACTTCCGTTTCCAGCCCTTTTAATTTTTCTTTCAGTTCGAAATTTTCGGTATACGCGGATTCGAACTCTGCGCTAACACTTTCGAGATACTTTTCTACTTCCTCACATTGATAACCCCGCATCCCTTTTCGGAACGTTTTATTTCGAATGTCAAGAGGAGTTATTTGCATTGTTTACCCTCCTAATGCCGTTGTGACCGAAAAAGTACGATTTGCCATGCTGTCCTATCTTTGCGGGTCTGGGAACATTCCAAAAGCTTTATTCTCCCATACCCTCGGCAAGAGATCAGATTATCAGGCTGTACTTCCGTCTCGGCTTTGCTGACCACAACCCCATCTCTTCTTACTTTGCCTTGAGTAATCCATTCCTGAGCAGCTGTCCTAGAAGTCCCAAAAGCATTGGCCACTACCGCATCCAGCCGCGAGGAACTTACAGTAATACGGCGTTCCTCACCTTGGTCAGCATTCACTATTGGTTTCTCACTAAAGAGCGAAACTTCAATCTTCTCACGCCCTGCTTGGGTCCATTGATTAATAATAAACGGAGCGATTTCAGTCGTTGAAGCAACATAAAAACCACCCAGTCCAGCTTGAATATCCCCCAAAACATCCCTCTTAAAACCTAAGGCCATCAGAGAACCCAAGATCTGCCGATGTTCCAGTTGAGCACGAGAATCCAGAGAACGCACCCAAAGCAGCGCAATGTCAGCATCTTTTGAATTCAAAGCTTCTCCCCATGGACCTAGCAGAATCCGAACCCGTTCTGCTTCTGGAAATCCACCTTCAGACATAAAGGAAAGATGTTCTTTTCTAAGCACCCTTTCAGCCCATTCCAGCATGGCTCCAGTTAAAAAAGGTGTAACTTGTTTAGCATCTCCGCTATAAACTGCTTCTACTAGATCCAAGATATGGGCTGCTATTAAACGTGTTTCTTTGTCATCCCAATATCTAAGTCCCCTACGATCTATTGTTAGTTTCACAACTAGAATATTTTATATAAAAGCCACTGGATTACATTCAGAGCAACGATAGCAAAGATTGGGGATAAATCAATTGCCATTGAAGCGTTGCCAATCTGAAAACGTTGAAACGGCTTAATAATTGGGTCTGTGATGTCGTAAATTATACCCACAAATTTATTATTAGCCGGCGACCATTTAGGACCAAGATAGGATGAAATTACTCTTGCAAAAATTGCATATATAAGGATTGAAATTACTTGACTAATAATTTGCACAATGAACAAAATGAGAATCCCTCCTTATTTTGAGCTGGTCCAAAACAATCCTTTGTCTTTCAGCTCATCGCGCATCTCACCAGAAATATCAACATTGTTGGGAACAAACAAAAAGATCCCGTTTCCCACTTTTTGCATGTTGCCATTTAAGGCATAGGTTGTCCCACTTATGAAATCGACAATGCGTTTTGCCAGCATTTTTTCTGCGTTTTCGAGGTTAACGATAACCGGTCGGCGATTTTTCAATTGATCTGCAATGTTTTGAGCTTCTTCAAAGGAATTTGGTTCCATAACCACCACACGCATTTGCTTTTGAGTGTGTATACTTACGACCTGAGCATTTTTACGGCTGGTACGTACCTCTTCTTGAAGATTCTTTTCTCGATCATTTTCTTCCAGAATATCTTCGTCTGGTTCCTCATCTGCAAATCCCATAATACCGATAACTCTGTCAATTAATTTAGCCACTTAATAATCCTCCCTTTCCAGGTTCACTATTCTCTATATAACTATTCTCTATTTACGTTCACAACACATTATCACGTTCACCGAAGATCTGCCGTCCTACACGAACAAAGGTTGCCCCTTCTTCTATAGCCAATTCAAAATCTTGACTCATTCCCATTGAAAGCTCGCGTAATTCAACGCCATCCCATTTCCGGGATTGTAAAGTATCACGAAGATCCCGAAGCTGTCGAAAAAACTCTTGCGTTTCAGCAATGCTAGCCTCCATTGCCCCAATGGTCATCAACCCATGAACTCGGACAAACGGAAAATCCCTAATAGAATTGAGAAAATCCGGAACTTCCTCAGGCGCGAGGCCGGCCTTGGCAGGGTCCTTGGCGATATTGACTTGAACAAGGGTCGACCAAGTAATACCACGCCGTTCTCCATGTGCGTTAAGAGCCTCTAAAAGAGGAAATCTGTCCAGTGAATGAATCATTGTAACGTTTTGATCTAAGTATTTAACCTTGTTAGTCTGTAGCCTTCCCACCAGATGCCATTCACAATCATTGGGAAGAAGAGGAGCCTTCTCTAACCATTCTTGGACACGATTCTCTGCAAATGCTCGTTGTCCAGCCCGATAAGCCTGTTCAATAGAAGCAACTGGTTGGGTCTTAGACACGACTAATAATCGGATGGTCCTGGGATCTCTTGTACCACGCGCTACTGCTTCATCAATCCTTTGCCGGACCTCGACTAAGCGCTGTTCTATATCACTCACTAACATCGGAAAATCCCCTTCGCAGTAAATTCTACGTTCTTTGGCCGTTTCCCTGCTTTTGAAGCCCAAACCTAGATATTTTTTACGTTGGCTACTAATCCTTCTAATCCGTCACGTGGGGTTATCACGACAGGAATACCACTCGGGATATTTTCGATACAGATTTGATTCTCATCCTGGTCAAGGACTTTGATCTTTTTAAATTGCACAACACCCTCACTCGCCAGAAAGACTCCAAGTTCCTCTCCTTTCGTCCACAGCGCACTCTTCGGAACGAGAACACCCGTGACAGCTGGACGATAGATCCAAGTCACTTCATGATGCCTATCAGCCACTGAACCATCGACATAGTGAGGAAACTGTACGATTGCACCTTTGGGTTGATCAGATTTACGTAAAATCTTGGCGTTGACCGTTTGATTTCCAGTCGTTATCCGTAACGTCTTTCCCACCTCGAGTTGATCAGCACTTGGGAGTTCAAGAAAGGCCTTAGTCGGAATGAGATTATTGACGATTTTTCCCACGACTTCCCCAATTTGAACCGTTGCAGCCGAGTTTTTCACATTGCCAGTCTGTGCCAATAACTTTTCTAAATCCATCGTAGTAAGGTTTTCACTGGTTAGAATTAATTCTAAGCCATCGTTCTGGCGAAAAAACAGCCCGCTCGTCACTGCCTGAATCATTTGGTTTTGAGCATTCTCACGTTTAGTTCCAGGGGCTGCACCATCCGCTTGGATGGTTGCTACAGCCTCTCCACGCCTGAAACGTTGCCCATCTTCGCCCACATATTGGATCTTTCCAGAGATTGGAGCAAGCACCAATGTTTCTAGATTGGCAAATGTCGCCATCACTTTTCGTTCATGAGTGATCGTCCCAGTTTCGGCTACAGCATATTTTATAGACCCCGCTGTCAAACTTGAACGATAGAACCATACGACACCACCCGCCAAAACGATGAGCACTATACTCCAAAACCAGAAAATCTGCTTTCTTTTTTTCTCCTCCATTTTTGACCTCCATTTTTGCCTTCCCTGGCTAGTTCGATGTTCGATGTTCGATATTCGATGCGAACTACGAACTATTAACTTACGATATAGCCTTTGGCAAATCACAAGTAAAAACGGTTCCGAGCCCCAGTTGAGAATCAACGCTAATTTTACCACCTATGCCTTCCACCATATGCTTTACAATACTTAGCCCAAGCCCCGTTCCTCCTTGTTCACGTGAACGAGCCTTATCGACTCGATAGAAACGCTCAAAGATCCGTGGCAAAATATCCTCTGGTATGCCACAGCCCGTATCTCCAAATTCAAGGTGGATTTCTTTCAGCCCCACTTGAGCATGTAACCAGACACGCCCCTCGGATGTATATTTAACCGCATTTTCTAAAAGGTTTAAAAGTAGCTGACTGAGTAAGTCTTCTCCTATTAACACAGGCGGTAAATTTTCCGGAAGAATAACCTCTACTTTAATTCCTTTCGCCTCAGCGAAACTTTGGATCACTGGTTTAACTTTTTCATAGGCATTTTGAACATAGCCTCTTTTGTCAGAACTTGCACTCGCCCGATTATCTCGTCCTTCAAAATGGGCCAAGGTTAACAGATCTTCGATAAGGCGCTGCAAACGCAAGGTTTCTGCTTGGATTATGTTCAGAAATCGGTCACGTAAGGATGGGTCATCAGCAGCACCGTCAAGAAGAGTTTCTACAAAGCCCTTAATGGAGGTCAGCGGAGTTCTTAATTCATGAGATACATTAGCAACAAAGTCTGTTCGCATTTGCTCAAGTCGGCGCAGTTCTGTGACATCATGGATTACAATAACCGCACCACGTGGTTGGCCTCGCTCGCCCAAAATTGGGCTAATCTGGCTTTGGACCGTTCTTTGAGCAATCTGAGTTTCTCTTGTAGCAGAAGGCTGCCCTGAAAGTACCTTGCGAATTAGATGTTCCAATTCCGAATCATAAGTCAGCTCTAATAAATACTCCAATTCACGATCCATTCCTCGTCGTTCAAAAATTTTCTCTGCAGCAGCATTCACTAAAACGACTCGCCCTATGTGATCTACAGCCACAACACCCTCTTGCATACCCGCCAGAATTGCTTCCATTTTGTGTGCTTCTTGTGTCCCATTGAGTACAATTTTCTCGACGTGCCGGGAAAGGTTGTTTAGTTCCACTGTAAATTGTCGAAGTTCATCCGTTGAATCCGTTAAATAGATGGGCTCAAAATCTCCCCTAGCTATTCGCTGGGTGGCGAAGTGAAGTTTCTCCATTCGACGAGAAAGTTTGCTAGAGTAGAAGTAAACTACCCCCGTGGGAAGAGCTAAGGCAAGAAACACTACTCCTATATCAAGGCGTTGTTCGGCAGAAACTAGCCTCACGCTCTCTCCCACCCAAAACAAAAGTAGGGAAAGGGCTGTCATTCCAAAAAACAGTCCGGTTAATCGCCATTTAATACTCATCTCTGTTTATCCTTTAAAGCGGTAGCCAATCCCGCGCAATGTCTCAATATACTCGGGATTGGAAGGATCCCTTTCAATTTTTAGACGCAGGTGGCGTACGTGGACATCAACCGTCCGAGTATCCCCGTCATATTCATATCCCCAAACCCGTTCCAGAAGTTCATCCCTAGAGTATACCTTACCAGAATGAGCTACAAGCACGCGGAGTAATTCGAATTCTTTGGGTGTTAACTCAGTTTCCTGTCCACGCACATGGACACGAAATCCCTTAACGTCGATCTGTAATTCCCCTCGAATAATCCGATCATCCGTCTCTTCCTTCGGGTTCAGACGACGCAAACGAGCTTTAATGCGGGCTATTAATTCCCGGGGACTGAAGGGTTTAGTCATATAATCATCTGCACCTAGCTCAAGTCCTAACACCTTATCAATGACCTCTCCTTTAGCGGTTAACATAATGATCGGTATTTGTTGAAAGCTAGGAGTTAGTTTGAGCCTTTTGCAAACCTCTAGGCCATCCATTCCTGGCAACATAAGATCAAGCACAATCAGGTCGGGTTGTTCCTTCGCCACACGATCTAAGGCCTCTTTCCCATCCTTTGCGACACGGACTAGATAACCTTCCTTTTCTAAATTAAATCTCAGCAGTTCTTGAATTGGCTCCTCATCATCTACCACTAAAATTGTCGCCACCGACACACCCCTTAATCGAAGCTCGAGACTCGATGCTCGATGTTCGAATATTCCGTACCGCTCGTGCCTCCGGCCTCGAGCATCGCGCCTCGTATACTGATCCAGCCTGCCATCCGACCTGTCCGAGCGCCATCTCGACGATGAGAAAAAAACCATTCAGTATTGTCTGCGGTGCAGATGGCAGCGACATCTATGTTCTCCGGGCGAACCCCTTTTTCCAAAAACAATCCTCGATTAGCCTCCCACAGGTCAAGCAGGTAATGTCCGTCTTCTTGCGGATGAAGAAACGGTGTTTTGTGGTAATTCGAGCGAAACTGCTCAGCAACCCTCTCATCCACTGAATAACAGCATGGACCGATGCTCGGCCCGATCGCCAGCCAAGCATTTTCAGTACGCCCACCCGCTTCTTCAAAGCGTTCTATGACCTTCTGTCCGATCTTTTGAGCAGTGCCTTTCCAACCAGCGTGCGCAATTCCTACTGCCTTAAGATCCGGGTAATAGAAATAGAGAGGGACACAATCGGCAAAAAAAGCCATTAGTCCAAGCGTCTGCTGTGTCAATAATCCATCCACTCCAGGAATCGCCGTTTCTAATTCTCGAACGCCACGCCCTCCATCTTCCTCATGAACCCATAACACATTTGTGCCATGAACTTGTTCGCCCACAACAACACTTGACCAAGGAACTTTCCAATGTCCTATCCAATGCCCTCGATTTTCCAGAACTGCTACAGGATCATCCCCCACATGAAGTCCTAAATTGAAAGTATCGTATGGAACTTGGCCTGCTCCCCCAACACGAGTCGAAAAACCCAGATTTATTCCTTCTGCTTGCCATTTCGGCAGGGTTAGGTAGGTTAAATTACCTTCACGAAGCCACTTCCAGTTCATCCTCTAACTCCTTTGTTTATATAAGAAAAATTTAGAAATTATCCATACTAGTACAAATATATCATTTAATTTGCCTGAGAACAAACCTGCCAAAAGTCCTATTCATAAGATACTTGTACCTATGAATAGGGGTATATATCTTTAGTATGTTAAATAAGTAAACAAGCATAAAGCCCCTGTTCTCGAAAAGAACAAGCGAATTATGCTTCAAATCTAAGTAACGTTTGCGACGGTCTAGCGACGCTCTTCGTTTTCAATATTAAATTCAGGCAAATCATTGACATCGACTAAAATGACATCCACCCCAATCTTCTTTACGCGATCCCATGGGATAAAGTAATCTTCCGTCTTGCCACCGCCAAAGAGTCCCCAGCTTTTCGAGGGTCCCGGCACAACAATTCCTTTGACAACGCCCCGTTCCAGATCCAGATCTAGGTCCTTAATTGGCCCAAGCCTTCGTCCATCCTTAACATTCACAATATCCAACATTCGTAAATCTGAGACACGCATTGTTACATCCCCCCCTGATCGAGGTTCGATGTTTGAGGTTCGAGGTTCGAATATTGAACCCCGCCCCTCGTGCATCGTATATCTAATCCTATGAGGGAAGGTTTCAAAATAGCCCTAATGCGAGGCGCGATGTTCGAGGCGCGAATATTATATATCACCTCTGACGCATCGCAGATGCTCTAATCGAGCTACAAGGCTCGATATTAGAATACTGAACACACTATAATCACGCATCGCGCTTCGTGCCTCGTGCCTCGCCTAAACATACTTGCGCATGTGTACCATGGCGGCTTTCTCAAGGCGAGAAACCTGAGCCTGAGAAATTCCGATCTCATCCGCGACTTCCATCTGAGTTTTACCCTGAAAAAAGCGCAGTGATAAGATCAATTTTTCTCGTTCACTTAAACGTCGCAAAGCTTCCCGCACGGCAAGCCCTTCTACCCAACCAGTATCCGACTGCTTATCGTCTCCTATTTGATCCATGACAAAAATCGGATCTCCTCCGTCATGATAGATGGGCTCAAACAAAGAGATCGGTTCCTGGATAGCATCTAAGGCAAAAACAACGTCTTCTCTTGGTAGCGAAAGCTTATGGGCGATCTCTGCCACAGTTGGTTCGCAGGAGCGCTCACTAACCAACTGGTCACGAACTTGAAGTGCCTTATAGGCAATATCCCGCAGGGACCGACTCACACGTATTGGATTGTTATCTCTTAGATAACGGCGAATTTCCCCGATGATCATGGGAACCGCATAGGTGGAGAACTTAACATTCTGTCCAAGGTCAAAATTGTCAATCGCTTTCATCAACCCGATGCAGCCTACTTGGAAAAGGTCATCCACATATTCTCCACGATTCGTAAACCGTTGAATCACACTGAGAACAAGACGGAGGTTTCCATGGATAAGTTTGTCCCGCGCGCTGCGATTTCCAGCTTGATAGATCACAAACAACTCTTTCATTTTTACGCTGGATAACACGGGCAACTTCGAGGTGTTTACTCCACAAATCTCAACTTTATTTAATGCCAATCTAAGAGCACCTCCCAGCCAATTCTGTTGGGAAGTATACCCTAACACAGTTTAGGTTATTCCAATCGGCAAAATTCTTTACGCAATCTGCGAATAATCCTCTTCTCGAGCCGCGAAATATAAGACTGCGAGATCCCCAAGCGGTCGGCTACTTCTTTTTGAGTTTTTTCCACCCCATCATCCAAACCAAACCTTAATTCCATAATCACTTTTTCTCGATTTGTAAGTCTACCCATCGCTAAATGCAACAATTGGCGATCTACCTGCTCTTCGATGGGTTTTGAGATAATGTCATTCTCTGTACCCAAAACATCGGATAACAGTAATTCGTTGCCATCCCAATCAATATTTAAGGGTTCATCAAATGATACTTCGGAACGTGTCTTATTGTTTCGTCTAAGATACATTAATATTTCATTTTCAATACATCGCGAGGCGTAAGTTGCAAGTTTTATTTTCTTTTGAGGATCAAACGTATTGACTGCTTTAATGAGTCCAATTGTGCCGATCGAAACAAGGTCTTCAATTCCGATTCCCGTATTTTCGAATTTCCGAGCAATATAAACGACAAGACGAAGGTTGCGTTCGATTAAAATATCCCTGATGGAGAAGTCCCCCATTTCCAGTCGCTCCAAGAGGACCCCTTCTTCATCCGAGTTAAGTGGTGGTGGGAGAGCTTCACTGCTTCCAACATAATAAATCCCACTAACTCCACAGACCTTCTGAAGAAGCAGGAACCAAAGCCGTCTAACCCTATCTTGAACATTACTCCACCACTTCATCTAACTATCTCCACCTTTCTGCACATGTTCTGGGTGTAGTAACGCTTGATATTCACCCTCTGAACTTAAGACTTGTTTGACGAGTGCCACGGTTGCCTGGATTTGTCGGGATTTCTTTTTTTCGTAACATGTTACGCCCTCAGGTCTAATACCAAGAAGCCAACTTTGGCGATCAATTGTTTGAAAGGGGATGAAAACAATCTGTTTTATTAGATCAGGATTACTTTGCCAAACTAAAGGCCGAGGGTTTTCGACGTCTTGCCAAGGGACCTTTAGAAATGCCCTCAAATTATCGGGCATCGCACTTGCTGCGACCTCCTCTTCAAGTAGAATAACCGGGTGGCCAGTCATTGGATCTCGCAAATGATTTCCAGTGTCCATTAACGCTTTAATGCGCACTACTTCACGTTCATCACCGCCAAACCTGATTTCCAAATCGTAGATAATTTGATTTAGTAAGGAGTTTCTGTCCTGCCATCTCTGCCAAACAAGCTGTAATAACCACCACATCACTGCCGCTAACGGAAGAATCCACAAATTGCTTAAAACCAGAGTTAAGCGCTCACGACCCAATCCATCCTCAAAATTAAACCACCCCCATAAGGCATACACAAATCCACCAAGACCTGCAGAAAGAAGCCAAAACCCTATCAGCGCTTTGAGAAATCCCCTCAATTTCCTGGTTGGGAAAGCAACCCCAACCATAAGAAAGGGAATAACCCATTTGCTTAATGTGGTCCACGGAGCTACAGAATAACAGGCTAAAACCACTGGAATCTCACCTAGTATAGTCGCAACCAAGATTCTGTACGGTCGGATTGGAAAACGAATGAGCCTACCAATCAGGATAAGAAGCAGAGTGTCCATTCCCCCGTTAATGAGAATATCCAGATCGAGATAAGTCTCTGCTACGTCCATCTGGTACACCCTTTCTAACACTTCTGTAAAAATTATATCTAAAGAAGCTAATAAAACCTGTCGCTTTCAGGGGGGCGAAATGGAATTTTTTAGGAAAACCAATGCGAGTGGTGTAGATTTTTCTCCGAGAAACATATAGGTCGACAGGATATGCAAACTCACCTTCACTTAGGCACTCTAATCATCCTTCACCACACCATAAACGATCACGACATCAAACTCTAACTCCTTTGCCATATTGGCTGGGATTACTAAAGCGCCCTTCACAATTAATCCGTTTTGTGGTTTGACCAGAGATAGCCAATTCGCTCTTTTCCATGACGCTCAAACGAAGCATTGGTTGGCTCTACATACATCGATGCGCTTATAAAACAATTTTAATTGTAAAAATATTGAGCTCGTGTTATTGTAAATTACCTCCCTCATCTACAATTTGGAGAGAGTACTTCTTTCCACAAATCTCCTTCCTTTCATTTTCGCATTCCCATAATACATAATACATAAAGGTGGTAGAGGATCATGGCTATAACTCAAAAAGTAAGTTATACTCAGCAGAAACGTGGCTTAGAAACCATTTCTCACATCGCCAAAGAGTTGCAGGGCATCCTAGATCAATATGAGGATTTAACAAGTGCCGATAAACCCATCAGAGAAGCAATCGATCGCAACCTCGGACCCCATGAATTCTTAGTGCTTTGTGACTTAAACGGACTGGCGTTAGTTCACTCGAATCGTTTACGGGAAGGTATTTACTTTAACAATGAGATTGAGCTCAAAGCTGCTCAATGTACTCAATCCATTACTCAGATTTACCATCGTAATACAGGTGAAGTTTTACTGGACGCTGCAAGTCCAATTTTCATCAAAGGACAGCATCTTTATACTGTGCGTTTAGGTATTCCTCTTCAAAAGCTTCAACTATCCAAGCAGTTGTTTACAGGAATACTTCCCCTTCTTTTTCTCGGTGGAGCCTGGGTTATTTTAAGCTCCTTTTCAACAGTTTCTATTATCTCTTCGCTGATCGCTCTAGGGGTACAAACTCTTTATAGTGTCTGGCTAAAGAATAAATTTAAGACTGCTCTTAACGAAACCTTTAAAGTGACTAAGGCGATCGCCAAAGGGAATTTGAAACTTCTAGCCAAAGCGCATACAGACGATGAATTGGGTAACTTATCTTATGAAGTTAACAAGGTATCTCTCGGCATGAAATCAATCATCACGGATCTGGCTTCTTTTTCCGAGCGAGTTCAGGATATGAGTCAAACTCAAGCCACCCATACTCACACTTT
The DNA here is from genome assembly GCF_000802135.1 of Desulfosporosinus sp. BICA1-9. Lineage (NCBI taxonomy): Bacteria > Bacillati > Bacillota > Clostridia > Eubacteriales > Desulfitobacteriaceae > Desulfosporosinus > Desulfosporosinus sp. BICA1-9. The sequence goes on along the minus strand of NZ_JUEE01000244.1, from coordinate 30,159 downwards.
AGTGGAAAATCAAGAAACAATAGCAGCCACATTAGAACAGTTTAGCGCTGGAGCTACTGAACAAATTCAAGGAATGAAGATGTCCCAAAAACAAGTGGATGAAATCCAATCCGCTTCTCAAAGTATCTTAACCAGTACTCAGCAAGTCCTTTCCTTAGCAACATCCGCTAAAGCCACGAGTCATGATGGCAGCTTAGCGGTCAAAGAAGCAATTCGGGAGATGGGCGTTATTTATCAGGTTACCGAGCAAGCCCATCATTCGATTCTGGATTTAGCCGAGCAGGCACAAAAGATCGGGGATATCATCTCAGTTATCAACGGAATCTCCGCTCAAACCAATCTATTGGCCTTAAATGCAGCTATCGAAGCTGCCCGGGCTGGAGAACATGGCAGAGGGTTCGCCGTCGTTGCAGATGAAGTCAGAAAGCTTGCGGACAGTTCAGCTCATTCTTCTCATCAAATTATGGAATTGATTTCTAATGTTCAAGGGATGGTCAAAACAACGGTTGAAAACATTAGTCAAGGAATGGGTGAGGTTAATCATGGCAAAGAGGTGATTGAAAAGGCTGGAAAAGCAATCACCTCTCTAGACGAAGTGATTAATGCTACCTCGATTAAAGTCGACGAAAACCTCCAAAATGCCGATCGATTGCTAACTCAGAGTCAACTCTTAGCCGAAGCTCAAAGGCAAGCTACGTCGATAGCCACTCAATTTGCTGAAGGGGCAACTCAAGCGGCAACGACTGTAGAACAGCAAATGGATTCGACCCAGGAAATAGCCGCCATTTCTGCAGAATTAGCTAAAACTTCGTCTCAATTACACCGTGTTATTCAACGTTTTGATTGGTAGCAAGAATGCATCATAAATAAAGCGGGCAGCTCTTCCGAATGATCTGCCCGCTTTTGTAAGTTTAATAACCCCCACTTCTAGAAGTGGGGGTTATTAAACTTTGGTAAATTGATTTAACCGTTTGCATACTTGCTTTTAATTAACGTCTGCGCCGCAGGAACTCGGGGATATCAACGTCACTTTCCTTGGAAACTGTCTTAATAATGTTCTCCTGAACTTTTCCTGGGGCTACTCCAAATCCAGCCCAATGCTGGTCAAATCCAGTAGCAATCACGGTGACCCTTATTTCTTCCTTAAGATTCTCATCAATGACTGCTCCAAAAATAATATTGGCTTCAGGATCTGCTGCTTCCGCGATAATTCCAGCTGCTTCGTTCACTTCAAAGAGCGTTAAATTAGTCCCACCGGTAATGTTCAGGAGCACACCTTTAGCTCCCTCAATCGAAGTCTCTAGCAAGGGACTGGAAATTGCTTTTCGAGCTGCATCTGCAGCACGATTTTCTCCAGTTGCCTGACCAATACCCATGAGTGCAGAACCTGTATTGGACATAATAGTTTTAACATCCGCGAAATCTAAATTAATCAGTCCAGGAACCGCGATTAGATCAGAAATACCCTGTACCCCTTGCCTCAGGACATCATCAGCAATCCGAAACGCCTCATGAATCGTTGTATGCTTGTCCACTACTTGCAGTAAACGATCATTCGGGATAGTAATCAGTGTATCCACTTTACTTTTGAGTTCAGCAATCCCTTTTTCAGCCTGCATAGCTCGCTTACGGCCTTCAAAGGTAAATGGCCGTGTAACCACCCCTACCGTTAACGCACCCATTTCTTTGGCCACTTCTGCTACAATAGGAGCCGCACCAGTACCTGTTCCGCCTCCCATCCCAGCCGTAACGAAGACCATATCCGCCCCTTTGAGCACCTTAGCGAGTTCTTCGCGACTTTCTTCCGCTGCTTTAGCTCCAATCTCCGGATTAGCGCCAGCTCCAAGTCCTTTAGTCAGCTTTATCCCGATTTGTACCTTTTGACCCGCGCGGGAAAGCTGTAAGGCTTGTGAGTCTGTATTGACTGTTACGAAATCCACCCCTTGTAATCCAGCGGTAATCATACGATTAACCGCATTGTTTCCACCACCACCTACACCAATTACCTTTATTTCTGCAAATTGGTTTAAGTCCGTATCAAATTCCAGCATTTAGGTTATAACCCCCTCGCTTCATTCTAACCTGCTATCCCTTGGAAAGTATCAGGTCTCTAATATTCGGCTTTGCCGTCCAAGCACCTGCATTTGTAAAACCACGATGCCCTAAACTTACCCTACTGCTAATCCAATAATTTCGGTGTTGAACATGCCCATTAACATAAAAATAAAACATTTCATTAAGATAAATTACATACGCTGATACAAATTCTATATGTTAATGCTTTATCCCTCTATTTGAAAAAAAGTTTTTACAAAGTTCCCATAAGATTATCTCAGGCTAAACTCACTTTATTTTTTTATAAGATGCCGTCGAATGCTTCCTAAGTTTTGGAATATACGGACCCCAAATGCCACCACAGCCGCTAAATAAAGATCCACTCCGATACGATCTCCCACGTAGGCTAACAGGGCTGCAAGGAGCATATTACTAAAAAATCCTGTTAAGAACACGGCGCTATCAAAATGATCTTCTTGAGCAGAACGTATCCCTCCTAAGACAGAATCCAAGGCTGCCAGGATTCCGACGGATAAATATTTAGCATATTCAATAGGGACCGAAAACGGGCTGACATACCCAATCGCCAATCCTAATACTAGGCCTAAGAGCGGTAACCACATTTTTACATTTCCTCCCTGATTTAGCGGCCAATCACTGGCTTTACCGCAGTAAAATCTATGTATCGTACCCCTTGTTGAATCGATGTATACCCATTGTCGCTAATAAGTTGATATAAGGCCTTTAATTTATCGATCCAATCATTGGCTTGTCCCAATCGAACTTCTACTCCACTAGTTAAGAACAAGGTCATTTGTTGTATTTCATTGACATGCAGCTCTCCTATCTGTAAAAGCAATTCGGGGGGAGCTTGTCCCAGTAAGCGAAGCGCAGCCGTGAGCAGAGGATTCGCTAGACTTTGACCTGGTCCTACCGTGTCGGAAAGAGTTATTCCACTAATAACAGGATAATCTATTTTGGGCCAACTTTCCAATCGTCGTAGAAATATACCTTCGTTATCGACCTCCAAGACTCCGTTCGGGACCGCGACCAACGCAATCGGGGTTCGTTCTGTCACCTGTATGATAAGAGTGTTGGGAAGCTTCCGCTGGAAATGTACGCTTTGAACAAGCGGGTGTAAAGAAATTTTATGACTTAAGGCCTTTTGATCGAAGAGCAAACTGTTTTGTCCTTGTATCCCATGCGCCAATTTTAAGATATCATTTTCAGAAATCACACTAAGTCCCTGCACAATGACATGTTTAACTGCAAAGGCACCCGAGCGCACAAAGAGCACCATACCCAGTGCAAGCAGCATCGTCAAACCTGCGACATAGAGAAAGGACGTATTCATTTTCTTGGGTTGCATTTTAGCTTTCCTCCTCGTCCCAGTATAACGAATACAGTCCTATTCTGTCATGCTTTTTTAGGAGACTTTTATTGACAAAATATGTCATAAGTTTTTTTTTACACCTTCGACGCTGATTGACTTCAATTACACACGCACAACCTTGGCTCCTAATTGGCAATATTTCTCTTCTAGCCTTTCATACCCACGATCAATAAAATCTACCTTTTCAAGGACTGTAGCTTCCTCTGCCGCGAGTGCTGCCAGAAAAAGGGCTGCACCAGCTCGGAGGTCAGTAGCCTCAACGAAAGCACCTTCTAGAGTTTCCACCCCACGAATCACTGCCGTTCTCCCCTCAACCGTTATTTGAGCTCCCATACGCCGTAACTCATCCACATGCTGAAAACGATTTTCAAAGATCGTCTCAGTAATGATACTAGTTCCTTCCGCACAAGAAAGCAACGCCATAAACTGTGGATGCATATCCGTGGGAAATCCAGGATAGGGCATTGTCTTAAGATCTACACTTTGAATTCTTCCCCGTTGTTGAACACGAACTGCTTCATCCATCAGGGTTATACTGGCTCCTGCTTGGCGTAATTTAGCGATTACCGGTTCCAGATGTTCTGATACTACATTCTCGATCAGCACATTTCCTTCGGTCATGACCGCAGCAATCATATGGGTACCCGCCTCGATCCGATCCGGTATGACAGTATGTTCTGCAGGGTGGAGCGCATCTACCCCGTCGATTCTCAAGACATCCATTCCTGCTCCGCGTACTTTTGCTCCCATTCTATTTAAAAATAGTTGTAAATCGACAATTTCCGGTTCACGTGCCGCATTGCGAATCACCGTTACACCTTTTGCTAAGACTGCAGCCATCATAATATTTTCTGTAGCCCCTACACTTGGGACATCCAAGTAAACATCTGCCCCCTGTAATCGATCCGCCCAAGCTTCGATATAGCCATGTTTTTCTTTTACTCTTACACCAAGTTGTTGAAGCCCCTTAATATGTTGATCCATAGGACGTGAGCCTATGGCACAACCACCAGGTCTAGAGATTTTCACCCGCCCATACCGAGCCAATAGTGGACCTAAAATTAAATTTGAAGCACGCATTTTGCGCATGAGTCCTTCATCGACATCACAGGACTCTAAAGCCCCAGCATTAACAAGTAAAGCCTCATTTTGACGCACAACCTTGCATCCTAAATGCTCAAGTACCTCAACCATATGAGTAATATCTGCTAAATCCGGTATTTCTAATAAGGCTGACGACCCCTCAGCTAGAAGGGTTGCTGCCAATAAGGGAAGGGAAGAGTTTTTCGCTCCACTTACCCGGATATTTCCTTCTAACCGTTGTTTTCCGGTGATGACATACCGATCCATCGCCATAATCCAACCTCCTCTTCACAGGTGTCAATTCTCTAAATCTTTTGCAAACACAAGATTTTCGGAGGAAATACTCTCTACTTCTGTTTGCAAAGTGATTCCATATTTGCTGCGAACATCCTTCATAATAGCCTCTATTAAAGCAAGTACATCTTTCGACTTGGCCTCACCGGTATTGACGATAAAATTTGCATGTTTCTCAGAAACCTGAGCACCACCCATACTTTTCCCCTTCCAACCTGCAGCTTCAATTAATCGGCCGGCTGAATCACCCGGAGGATTACGAAAAACACTTCCCGCATTAGGTTTCTCGAGGGGTTGATTAGCTGATCTCTTGACTAAGTTTTCTTTCATGGTCTTTAAAATTTGCTCCCGATCTCCTCTGGAAAATGCTAGTTGGACTTCAATCACCCAAGCCTGGTTCCGTAAAGAACAGAAACGGTAAGCAAATTTAAGTTCTTCACGTTCTAACCTTTTCAGCGTGCCATCCATCTCCAGTACGGTGACACTCCTGATTTGAGAAGCTATTTGAGAGCCATGGGCTCCGGCGTTCATAATAACTGCACCGCCAATAGATCCAGGAATTCCCCGTGCAAACTCTAAACCGCTCCAACCTCGTTCCCCCGCCTCTTGCGCCAAGCGGGCCAATGGGTACCCCGCTTCGACTCGAACAGTGTAATCACCCCAATGAATCTCTCGCAATGCAGTGGTCACCATCGTTATTCCAGGAAGACCTTCATCTGGCAACAGTAAATTAGACCCTCGTCCGATCAACCAAACAGGAATTTCAGCCTCTTTGGCACGTTGCCAGACACTTAACAAATCCTTAGCATTTTCAGGCCAATATACGACCTCAGCGGGCCCACCAATCTTCCAAGTGCTCAATTGGTTCAGTGGATATTTTCTCTCCACACGTCCCGTTATTCCATCCAAAATCATTGATTTTCCACCTCATGTTATCCACCATTCGTGTGGTCTTCCAAAGAGTGTCCAGAGCCAACCTAATATCCAGCCAAGAAACCCCCATATCAAGACACAAAGCTATAGTCTGACACGCCATTTGTTCTTCTAAGGGTTCTGGCCAACGCGGCATATGACCTAGATAACAATGCCTCCTCGTACAGCGATAAAAATCAACCTGAGTTTCTCGGACTACCCAAGTCGTTTGTTCATTTTCTCTAAGCTGCACTCTTCTTCCTAATCTACTTTTATCGACAAGTCCCTCCAACCATGATTCTGGAATCAACCAATGTAAGCCTTGCTTCCGCTCACATTGCCATTCTCCATCTGCCCTCGGCCAAAGTATCGTCGGTTCAAACCCAGCCATCTCTAAAATATGTCCTAACAAGGGACGTCCATCGATGAGTACCGTCGGTTCAGAAATCCATAAGACGAGTTCATCCTCCAGAAGATTATGTATCAAGGATTGTATAGGTAATTGATTTATCCCTTGGGCAAGTGCCCGTTTTCTCCAGGAATCATGCTCCAACGCCTCTGGCCAATATGCCAATTCTGTCACAGGCTGCCATTCACCAGACTTGCACATCTCTGGGAAAGGTTTCTCCATCCAGCATTCCGAAGGTTCTTCAAGTAAATCCTCCGCAGATGGTTCTAACTCAGAGCATTCTAGCTGAATCCCTTTCAACACGGCCCGTACCCCCTTAATTCCGGGAGCCGCAGAAGAAGCGACCAGTTGAATTTTACGTTTTGGCCACACCACGCTCACTCCTTTACTTTGTTTACTGCCATATGCTATGCATCGGAGTAAAAAGGTGTGAGCATTCTCGATGTTCGATATTCGATATTCGTAGTTCGAACGACGCACTCGATATTCGTTCTTTAATTATTCCCTTCTCGAACCACAAACTTCATTATCGTTCTCCTCTTTTCGAACCACGTACCTCGAATATCGAACCACGAGCTAGTGCCAAGCAATTTCCCTACAAAGATCTACGATTTTAGTTAGAGCTTGAGGTTGCGCAAGCTTTCGTGCAGCGGCTCCCATTGTAGCGAGAAGCTTTGGTTGAGAAATCAGACCATCCACTTCTTTCCATAACCGTTCTCCATTACACTCTGAGTCCAAGATGATTTGCGCAGCACCAGCCTGAACGAGCGCTTGGGCATTATGTTCTTGATGATTCTCTGCAGCATAAGGATAGGGAATTAATACACTGGGAATGCCAGCCACCATCAGCTCCGCTAAGGAAGCTGCACCAGCCCGACCTATGTAGAGGTCAGCACAAGCCAAGGCTTCAGGCATATCGCTCAAATATTCTAAGACACGCCAACCAGGACGTTGCCACGTAATTCCTCGTTTTTGAAGTTCTTCGATCGTTTGGGAGTAGGTCATTTGACCGGTTGCCCAAATCACCTGAATATCCGTGCGTTGGGCGAGATGCTCTAAGACAGTGATCATGGCCTTATTTATGGTAAGTGCACCCCGGCTCCCACCCGTTACTAGCAAGGTCAAACGCTCAGCGCGTAAACCAAACTTCTTCGCGCCCACCTCTCGAGTGACCTTTCCTATTTCCGCACGAACTGGAAGCCCCACTAACTCCAGTTTTTTCAATGCGCCAAAATGTGAAATACTTTCGGGAAACGTAACCATTACTCGGCGAACAAACCTTGCTAAAACTCGATTCGTGATTCCAGGTAAAGCGTTTTGTTCATGAAGCAAGGTTGGAATATTGAAAAGAGAAGCTGTCAAGACAACCGGTCCTGACACATATCCTCCAGTTCCTATGACTAGATCTGGATGGAACTGTCGTAAAATAGTCTTTGTTTCCCAGAGGGCCTTTAGACTTTTACCTAATACTTTTATCGTATCGGGGCTTAACCTGCGAGGAAGCCCTTTTCCTGAAACCCCCACAAACTCGATCCCAGCCTCTGGCACTAAACGTGCTTCCATACCATCCTTAATTCCCACATAGAGAATTTGAGTCTCAGCGTCACGCGCCAATAATCCTTTGGCAATGGCTAAGGCCGGATATATATGCCCCCCTGTTCCACCACCAGTCAAAATCACACGCACTATCTATATACCCCTTTCTCCACTTCCAAGACTTCCACTCTCAAGCCCCACAAACCCACATGCACTCGAACTTCGAACCTCGAACATCGCACTTCGAGTTCACCTTACTTCTTTGGAAATATTCAGGAGCACTCCAACCCCTAACATTGTAAAAACGAGCGATGTGCCCCCATAGCTTATAAAGGGTAAGGTGATCCCAGTAACTGGCAATACCCCGCTCACAACGCCCATGTTGATCATCGCTTGGATTGACACCATAGCCGTTAGCCCCACCGCCAGAAAACCTGTAAACGCGTCTGGAGCCCTCATTGCTACCCGAAACCCTCGCCAAGCGAAGAGGAAAAAGAGTAGGATAATCAAGGTAGCACCGATAAAACCCAGTTCTTCTCCAATCATGGCAAAGATAAAGTCCGTGTGGTTTTCCGGCAAATACAGAAACTTCTGGCGACTCTGCCCTAACCCTAAGCCAAATAATCCTCCTGGACCTAATGCTAAGAGTGACTGGATCGTCTGGTATCCGTTTCCTAACGGATCGGCCCAGGGATCTAAAAAAGCAAAGATACGCCGCATGCGATAGGGCGCAGCGGCAATAGCTGCCACGACTAAGCCGAGCCCTGTTCCTGCTAAGGCAAGAAGATGACTAACCCGTGCGCCTGCCGCAATCAACATAAAAAACGTCGTAGCCGCAATAACCAGTGTTGTTCCTAGATCCGGCTGGAGCATGATAAGCCCCGCAATTACCCCGAGTAAACCAAGGATAGGTAGAACCCCCTTGCGAAACGACTCGATCTTATGAGGATCAAAGGCTAGTAAATGGGACATCATCAAGACCATAGAAAGCTTAATCACTTCCGAGGGCTGGATTGACAGAGGTCCAAGCCCAATCCAACGATCAGCACCATTGACCTTTCTACCTATGCCCGGGATTTTAACGGCTATAAGTAAGGCTATTGCTAGAAAAAGGGCAGGCTTGGCAAATTGACGCAACCAGCGCAAATCAACCCACATACTGAAGAACATCGCTACTAGTCCCATCGTTACCCACATTATTTCCATCTTGAGATAGTGATAAGGATCGTCAAACTGTATGAACCCTCTGACAGCACTTGAGCTGTAAACCATGATAAACCCTATCCCTAACAGAGCTAAAATCGCTCCCAGCAAGACCAAATCAGGTCGATGATACTTTCGCATTGATAGTTCCCCCTTTATTATTGAATGGGTTCCCTATAATGCCTACGCACTAACTCCTTAAACAATTCCCCTCTTTGCTCATAATTCTTAAACATATCCCAACTTGTACAAGCAGGGGATAATAAAACAACATCACCAGGAATCGCCTCGGAAATCCCCGTTTCTACACCCTCCTCGAAGGTGTTCACCTTAATAATCCTCTGCACCCCTTCGTCCCGGGCAGCTTGTTCCATCTCATCGGCCGCTTGCCCCAATAAAACAAGGCTCTTAACCTTGCCTCGAACAACTTTCATAAACTCGTGGAAATCAAGTCCTTTATTTTTACCCCCAGCAATCAGCACCAAAGGTTCGTCGAAGGCTAACAAAGCCTTGGTAGCTGCATCCGTATTAGTCCCTTTGGAATCATTGATAAAAAGAATCCCTTCAAACAATCCCACAACTTCTTGTCGATGTTCTACTCCTTTAAACTGTCGCAGACCTTCTGCAATCTCTGTCCATGAAAGGCCAAACGCCCTCGCTGCAGCTGCAGCTGACATAACATTTTCTAGATTATGTGCGCCACGAAGCTGAAGGTCTTTCTTGGAAATAATCGGTATCATCGTCCTCTTTGCCTTTTCAGCATAGACGATCTGGTCGTGCCAAAGACTAATCCCATCCTGCAAAAAAGAGGTCGGACTGAAATACATGACCCTACTTCTCAATTTTGGTCCTAAATCTCGGACTAATGGATCATCCCAATTCAGGATCGCTAAATCCATTTCCGTTTGGTTCTCGAAAATTCGAGCTTTGACCTTCAGATACTCTTCTAGAGTACCATGCCTATCCAAATGATCTGGCGTAAGATTAAGCAAAATACCAATCTGGACCCGGAGCTTATGGATAAACTCCAATTGAAAACTAGAAAGTTCAGCCACGACAATGCTGTTTTCATCCATCTTGTCCACCTGTCCACTTAAAGCGACCCCAATATTCCCTGCGACCATCGTAGACCGACCAGTCAGCTTCGCTAATTCCCCAATTAAAGTGGTGGTTGTCGTTTTACCATTCGTTCCAGTGACCCCAACACAAAGTGCAGGGCAATCATACATAGCCAGCTCTACTTCGCTCCACACGGGTATATTAAGGGAAATCCCCTCCTGTACCAAAGAAAGCTTAGGCGATACCCCAGGAGATAAGATAAGTAGCTCAGGCTTAATCTCCCCAAAGTTCGGTACAAATCCTAGCAGCAAGTGATCTTGATCAAGTCCTAACTCTTCAACCCCAGCGAGCCTCTCACTTGACTGTTGATCTGTCAGGAAAACCTCCGCACCCAAGTTCTGCAGTTTCCGAACAGCCCCCTGCCCGCTAAGCCCTGCACCAATTACCAGAACACGTTTATTCATCCAATTCACGTTCTTCGTCCTCCGCAAACCACAGATTTTTCGGCTCAAATAGCTCCATTACATATCAATCATATGCTCAGTCAGACCTATTTTTGCAAGTTCATTTCAAATCTTTCAAAGTATCCTAGCAAGTCTCCGTTCTCATCTCTTACCGGCACAATATAAATTCGTTCATTTCTCTGATTAACCTTCAAAAAGACTTCATTAGCATGATTTTTGAGTTGTTCGACGACAGATTTTATCATTTCCTCTGATTTAGGATTCTGATGGCAATCAAATATCGACTTTCCGATTAAATCACGGTAACCACGTTCTTGATAATAATGGTATTCTGCCCTTTTATTCAAGTACTTTATAACATGATCACAATCGACAAATACAACCGGATATGGGTAAGCATCCAAAATATAAGACAGCATTTTTTCTCTATCCACAATAGACCTCCTAATGGTTTTCGTGCAAGCTCTCCTATAAAGTTTTCCCAAGTACCAACAAGGCAAAAGAATCCTTGGCAAGCACTTTATCTCCATGATATTTCAAAATTGTATTGAACCCTAATTTCGTCCAAAAATATAGTCCTGACCAATTTCTAAGTGTTACTCCAAGCCTAGCCTGACGAAACCCTAATTCAAGTGCTTGTTCACATAATTTGTTGATGACCTCTTGACCATAGCCATTATTACGACAATCTTCACAAAACAAAAGTGTAGCAATGTATAGTACCTCTTTGTCAGGATAGCCATGATAGAATTCAATAAATCCAACAATTCGAGCTGAATCCTTAAGAGTAATTAATTGAATCTTATAAAACTCTTTCATTCCATTAGGCGGTAAATTACCTTGCTTAACACCATTAAGTATATAGTCAGTAGTCACTTCATGATCCCTAGTCCATCCCTCCGCACTTTGAGACTGTATGTATATTTCCTGTAAACTGTCCACATCAAGTAAATTCGCATCTCTAATAATCAATCTCTCTGTTTCCCATAAGTCTGCTATCAAAGATTTATTATCCACTAATTCTCTACTCAGCACAACTGATTTCTCCCCTATTTTACGTTTCAAGATATTAATTTGTGGTTTAGATAAAACACCTAGAAAACAGAGAAGAGAAGACGGTTCTTAATGCAAGTCAAGAACCGTCCCCAACTTGCACAAATCACACCAAGCGCATTTGCGTCCATAACGCAAACAACCCCCACCTTATTCTTCTCCCGTCGACCCAAGACCAGAGGAAGTTTCTTAGCTTAGAGAGCATGTGAGAGGAATTGCGTCAATGAGCGCAGAGGATATGGCGTTAAGAAACTCAACGGTTCACATGCAGAAAGCCCAGAGGTTTTGAGTTTTAGCCATAGCCTCAAGGGAATAGCAATGGATCACGATAGTCTCCGGTGGAGAGTATCGCCGAAGCCGCTGATCCCAAAAGGAACACTTCGCGGCGTAGGATGTGCGAACGTGCTAAGAAACTTCCTCCGACTTCCTCAGTGCTTCCCCCTCTACCCCAACGTCGGCATATACCCTATAATCCCCAGCACAGCACAAATCAGTGCCACCGTCCAAAAAACGATGACCACTTTCCATTCACTCCAGCCTACGAGTTCAAAGTGATGATGAAGTGGACTCATCTTAAAGACTCGTTTCCCCGTCGTTTGAAACGAGATAACCTGAATAATCACTGAGAGTGCCTCCATTGCGAATAATCCGCCGATAATGATCAGCACTAATTCGCTCTTTGTCAGCACAGCCAAACTAACTAAAGCCCCACCTAAAGCCAATGAACCCGTGTCCCCCATAAAGACTCGGGCAGGATAAGTATTAAAGCGCAAAAATCCTAGACACCCGCCAACCAAAGCAGCCGCAAAAACGGCCATATCTGTCTCATGCGCCAGAACAGCTACCCCACCTCCATGAATTGCCGCTAACAGAGCAATTACCACATAACTTGCCCCGGCAAACATGGTAGTTCCCGCAGCCAAACCGTCCAATCCGTCGGTGAGGTTTACCGCATTCGTCATGACTACAACAACTAAGGAGATCAAAACATAGTAAAACCAGCCCAGTTCCAAGTGAATGGCTGTGAAAGGAATCGCCACATCCGTTCCCCGACCCAACCAATAAACCGAAACCCACAAAAGAATAAAGGCCAATCCAAACTGCCCAATCAATTTTTGATAGGCACGCAGCCCTAAAGAACGATGCATGACTACCTTAATAAAATCATCTATAAATCCGATTAAACCATATCCCAAGGTGATCCCTACTAAGGTGACCATTTCCAGGGAGGTAGGTTGTTCAGCAGAAAACAAAGCACTCACAATGATACCGACAAGAAAAATCATCCCACCCATCGTAGGCGTTCCAGCCTTTTTCAAGTGTCTTTTAGGACCATCATCTCGTACTGTTTGACCGAACTTAAGAATTCTCAAGACCGGTATCAAAAATGGACCTAAAACTAAGGTAATGATTAAGGCTAATCCTGCCGCTAAGACCAAACGCTCAGACATGTGTCATTCCATCCTTTACTCTGATCTTTCGATTCGGGTAGTAATCTCTTCCATCTTCATACCCCGAGAACCTTTAATTAACACCCAGGTCCCTGGGCCAAGCAGAGTAAGGAGATCCAGTGCCTTCTCGATCGCCTCTTCACGCGTATTCGTCACCTTAATCTGATTCTCAAGATATCCGGCCATTCTAGCCCCCTGGGCAATTTCCTCTGCTAATTTACCCACAGTGATCAGTCTACTGACCCCCAACTCAGCAAGGGTCTGACCTACTTCACGATGACCTGATTCAGCCGCAGTTCCAAGTTCATACATCTCGCCTAAAATTGCCAGGGATTTATTCACACCCGCTCGTCCTTTGAGAACTTGTAAGGATGCTTTCATCGATACCGGATTCGCATTATAGACATCATTGAGCAGGACAGTTCCCCCAACTCCTTGACGAACCTCTAAGCGCATTCTAGATAATTCTAACTCTTCTAATCCTACACACCCCTCAGCTAATGAAACACCCAAAGCCGTGCCGACCGCAAGGGCTGCTAAGGCATCTAACACATTATGAGTACCGGGGAGCGGAAGTTTAGCCTTGGCCGTTTCGTCTTGAAAAGTCACATCAAACGTTGTCCCCAAGGCCCCCCAAGAATTAAGCTGTGCCCCTTTTATCTGAGGTAACGCAAACTCACCCTCAATACCATAATATCGAATTAAATGCGAATCGTTCTTCGCCATCTTTACTGAAAACAAGTCCTCAGCGTTAAGGATCGCTATTCCCTCTTCCGGTAGAGACTCAACCAATTCCCACTTTGCTTGGGCAATTCGCTCTTGAGTTTGTAATAGCTCTAAATGAGTGGTGCCAATATTCGTGATAACCCCGATATCTGGTCTAGAAATATCGCACAAGGCTTTGATTTCCCCTAAACCCCTCATCCCCATCTCCAAGATCAAGAGTTCAGTACCCAGTGGAGCGTTAAGGACTGTTATCGGAAGTCCCAATTCATTGTTCTGATTTTCCTTATTGCGATGAACTCGAAAACGCTGAGAGAGCACTGCTGCGATCATGTCCTTCGTGGTAGTTTTCCCGTTACTACCAGTAACCCCGACCACCTTACAGCCTAATTCTCTACGCCAAGACCTAGCTAATTCTTGTAGTGTATTAAAGACCGATTTGACAAGCAGGAGAGCTTTCCCTTCTGGGACAGCAGGGCTGTTTACAAGTGCTTGAAAGCGAGCCTCTTCAGCAATTACCAGAACAGCCCCATTCTTCCAGACAACGTCAATATAATCATGTCCATCCACTTTTTCTCCAGGTAGCGCGAAAAACATCTCCCCGCCTTGTGCTTGACGACTATCTATAATACACCCCTCAACCTCAAGATCAGGGTTGCCGATCAAGGTTCCCTTGACAATTCGGGCTACTTCCTTAGTGGTCCACTTACGCATAACCTAGCCCCCTCACTGCTTCACGCGCTACTTCTCGGTCATCGAAAGGATGAACCTCCGCCCCAAAGATCTGGTAAGTTTCATGTCCTTTGCCAGCAATCAGAATTGTGTCTCCAGGTTTCGCCATGCGACACGCTGTCCAGATAGCTTCACGCCGGTCTGGTAAGGCGACATAGTCTACTCCTGACACTCCCGTTAAAATTTCTTGGATGATCTGATCAGGATTTTCTGAACGAGGATTATCCGAGGTCACAAAGAGAAAATCGCTCCCCCGCGAGGCAACCTCTCCCATAAGAGGTCGTTTACTGCGATCCCGGTCTCCCCCACACCCAAAGATAGTGAAAAGTCTCCCCTTCGTAAAATCCCTAGCGGTCCGCACGACGTTTTCTAAGCCATCGGGTGTATGAGCGTAATCCACGATGACCTGGAATGGTTGACCAAGTCGAACACTTTCAAAACGACCCGGTACGCCAGAAATATCTGCTAATGCTTCTGCTACTGCTGCGCTATCATATCCTCGTTCAACACCCCAGGCGAAGGCTGCCAAAGCGTTATAAACACTAAAGAACCCTGGGGTAGCATACTCTATCTCCTGGCTATGCTGGCGGAAACGAACCTGAAATCTAACCCCCTCAGTGGTGACCTCAACGTTCTCTGCGCGGTAATCCGCCTCGTTGTGAATTCCATAACTCACGACTGCAGCCGCGGAAGCGTGACTTAATTCAAAAAATGCCGGATCATCTCCATTTAAGATACTAATCTTTGGAGAGGATTTCTTACCTTTTAAATAATGCGCAAACAAACGAGCTTTGGCCTCAAGATAATCCTCCATTGTCTTATGATAATCTAAGTGATCTTGTGTCAAATTTGTAAAAATTCCTGCGTCAAATTCGCAGCCTACTACGCGCCCAAGAGCCAAGGCATGGGAAGACACTTCCATCACTGCTAGGTCTACACCTTCAGCAACCATTTCTCCTAAGAGTTTTTGAACCTCAAGAGCTTCTGGTGTCGTTCGCTCTCCCGGAATATCCCGGCCATCAATCCGTGAACCCAGGGTTCCGATAATACCGACTTTCTTGTCTTGCTTTGTCCCGATTTTCTCAATAAGGTAGGTTATGGTCGTTTTTCCATTGGTCCCCGTCACACCCACCAACTCTAGTTGTTCACTGGGTTGACCATAAACATTAGCCGCTAAGAGTCCCAAGACCTGGCGGACGTTTGAAACCTTGACTTGAGGAACATCGAGGGGTAAAAACCGCTCAACGATTAACGCCACAGCCCCGGAAGAGATGGCACTTGCTGCGAAGTCATGACCGTCCACTGTAAAGCCAGGTACGCAAGCATAAAGATCGCCCGGCTGAACGTGCCGAGAATCCATCGTTATCCCCTGAATAATGACTTGGCTATCCCCAGATGCCTCAAGCACCTCAATTCCGTTCGTTATATCTGATAATGGTTTGCATACTGTGGGCATGCCTCATCTTCCTTTCCAACGTTTTCCGAACGACCCATCTTATAATTAATCCAACTAATTTATTATAGACAAAATACCCCTTCGACAGACCTGAATGAGTTTCTAATGCCCTAGTGAACTGGCGGAGATTGGAATACGCCCCGTCAGACTACGAATTGCTTCGATATCTTCATCCTCATCTTCCCACCATCTCGCCAGGGTTGGAGTGGATGCATCCGCTCCAAGGTAGAGGAGTACATTGGACTCAGCTTCTACTTGCGCATCCCCATGAGGAATTTGATCGAGAACCATCTCGCCCTTACCCTCCGTTATAGTCTTAAACCCTGCTTGAGCTAAAATCTTTTCCGCTTCAGCTAAAGGCTGGCCTAAGACTGAAGGAACGATAGCCGCCTTTTTAATAGGTGGGAATTCAAGGCCAGGCAAAGGTTTACCAGGTGTCAATGGTGCCTGAGGATCTGGTTTAACACCCAGGTATCTTAAAGAATCTAGCAGGACAGTCTGGACAACGGGGGAGGCTACGACCCCGCCGTAAAACGGAACACCATCGATGACACAAAGTATAGCCAGTTTTGGTTTGTCTGCAGGGGCAAACGCCACAAAGGAAGCGACATACTCCCCTTGAATATATCCCCCGTTGGCTACCTTCTGAGCTGTCCCAGTCTTGCCTGCCACTCGATAGCCAGGGAGGAACGATCTCCGTCCGGTTCCATTAGTCACGACAGATTCTAAGACTTCACGTTCTAATTTAGAGGATTCTTCACTGATGACTCGGCGAATTTCTTCCTTTTCAAAGGGGGTAATCACCCTTCCGCTGGGGCCTACAATCTCTGCTACCAGTTGGGGTTTCATTAAGGTCCCACCGTTAGCCACCGCTGAAACCGCGGCCAATAACTGGATAGGGGTAACATTATTCGTTTGCCCGATGGACATCGTCGCTAAGTCCAGCGCCGTTGCTTTTTTCTTATTGGCCAGAATCCCTAGCGCTTCACCGGACATTTCAATTCCTGTTTTCTTGCCAAACCCGAAATCACGCAAATACTTATAAAAATTATCCATCCCCAGACGCTGTCCCATTTCGATAAAACCTGGATTACATGAATTTTCAGCTACTTGCAAATAGGTTTGGTCGCCATGCCCTCCCGCTTTCCAGCAACGCACATTTTTCCCTAGTACCGTATAAGCCCCTTTATCAAAAAAATGCTCTGTAAGCTTAATTTTCTTTTCCTCAAGGGCTGCTGCTAGCGTGATAATTTTAAAGGTCGACCCTGGTTCATAGCCATTCTGAATCGCAATATTTCGTCGCGTACTAGGATCTGCTTCTTGATAGTGATTCGGATCAAAGGTCGGTGCTGAAGCTAAGGCCAGCATTTCCCCCGTATTGGGATCCATCACCAAAATAGAAGCGTTTTTAGGGACCTTGCCGTTCATATTGATTCCTTGACCGGTCATCAGCTTTTGTAACTCTCGCTCCGCAAAAGCCTGAATATTTTTATCGATGGTTAATCGTACAGTGTCGCCTTGTTTAGGAGCCAAATACTGATGTTCCGCCTGAGGAAGTGGAATCCCATTGGCCGCAAATTCTTGGAGAATACTGCCGGGAATCCCTTTCAGCTCTGTTTCCCGGGTCAACTCTATCCCTTCAAGGCCCTGACTGTCAATTCCTGCATATCCGATAATATGGGCAGCTAAGGTTCCGTTCGGATAATACCTTTGGCTATCCTCCGTAGTCCCTATTCCTGGTAAATTTAACGCCCGTACTTGGGCTGCCACTTCTGGCTTAACACGCTTCTGAACATATTCTAAAGCCGAACGTTTAGTGATCCGCGCTTCAATCTCTTGTGCAGTTTTCCCCAGCAGTGGGGCTAAGATAACCGCCATCTCTTTGGCTCTACCGGACTGCCGAACTTCTGCGGGAACAGCATAGACCGTTTCACTACTGACACTCATCGCTAAGATATTTCCTTGACGATCCTCAATATTTCCACGTTTAGGCGCCACAGGTACACCACGGAAGTGAGAATCATCCGCTTTTTTGCGCAAATCAGCTCCCTGACTCAGTTGCACGAACCCCAATCGAACGATTAAGACGATCAAAAAAATACTCACACACAAAAAAAGAAAAGCGATTCGTTTACGCATGACGACAAAAGGACTCATTAGTCCTCACCCCCACCTTTCTGGGGTCTCCGCGTACCCAAAGCGCCATTCTCTTAACGTTGTGTTGAAGCAAAGAAGCTCGTAAAAATATGTGAAAATTGCTGAAGTGTCGTGGGGTTAGCTTCAGTCGGTTGATCTAAGGCTTGGGTCGTAGGATCCCCTTTTTGACTTTTGACCGCAGGTACTGCACCTGCCATATACACTTTTCCGGTTGGTTTTTCCATACCCATAGATAATGCTACACTTTCAATTCTCCCCACTGCCCGAAGTTTGTCAGCCTCCATCTGAAGCAGATCATTCTTCATTTTGATGGCAGAAATCTCCTTTTCCAGACTCCGTACCTGCGCCCCCTTGACGACAGTGAGCTGGATTGTTTCCGCACCAATTGCACCAGTCAGCCCAACAATGCAAGCCAAGGCCATGATGCACTTGATTTTGTGGTATTCTTTCCCCTTTTTTGTGGTTCGAGGATTTCTCTGGGCCTGGGTTTGGGTTAATGGTTCTTGCCAATCTATCGTTTCTTGCGCCACTACCATGGGTATTCTTCCTCCTTAAGCTTTAGACTTTATATTTTTTCGGCAACCCGTAATTTTGCACTTCTTGAGCGCGGATTCTGCTCAACTTCCTCTTCTGAGGGGAGAATAGGTTTACGTGTCAATACCTTAGCTATAGCCTTTGCCTCACATCGGCAAATGGGCAGTTCTGGTGGACAAGTGCAGCGCCCAAGCCAAGATCTCATTCGCTCTTTGACGATCCGGTCCTCAAGTGAGTGAAACGTAATTACGCCCATTCGTCCACCATGATCTAAGCAACGCATGGCTTGATCGAGTACGCGATCTAATACCCCTAATTCATCGTTTACAGCAATCCGGATCGCTTGAAATGTCCGTTTGGCCGGATGAGGTCCACTACGTCGCACTGCTGCCGGAACCGCTGCTTTGATCGCTTGAACTAAATCGCCTGTGGTTTCAAGCGATCGCTCATGGCGTGCTTGAACAATAAATTGGGCAATTCGTTTCGACCATTTTTCTTCCCCATACTTCCAAATTAGCTGCGCTAACGCCTCTTCGCTCCACGTATTGACGATTTCCCGTGCATTTAAACTACCTGAAGGATCCATACGCATATCCAAGGGGGCATCCTGCATGTAACTAAAACCCCGTTCGGCTTCATCTAGTTGAGGGGATGAGACCCCTAAATCGAATATGATTCCATCGACAGGCAGCAGGTCTAATTCTTGAAGAGAAACTTCTAACGCTTCAAAGTTGCGATTAATCAAAGTGACCCGCTCATCCTGGCCTAAAATCTCTTCAGCATGTTGGATAGCTTGTCTATCCTGGTCAAAGCAGATCAGTTTTCCAGAAGCTCCCAGCTTCGAAAGAATCCTTTGGCTATGTCCGGCTCCACCTAATGTGCAATCGACATATCGACCCGTTAGATTCGAAACGACTGCATTCACAGTCTCATTCAATAACACTGTAACATGATGAAAATCCAAGCAAATCCGTTCCTTTCTATATACCGAGCTGAACTAAGGATTCAGCAGCGCTGGCATAAGCACTTTCTGCTTGCCGACTGTAGTCTGTCCAAAGTGCCTGACTCCAAATCTCGACACGACTTGACACTCCTACCAGAACTAGATCCTTTTCCAACTGCGCATAATCACGCAAATTTGCCGGCAATAGAATTCTTCCCTGCTTGTCCAGTTCACATTCTGTCGCCCCAGAGAAAAAGAAACGGACAAAGGCACGAACATCTGGTTGGGTAAACGGTAACGCACGGAGCTTCTCTTCTAAAATACTCCATTCTGAACGAGGGTAAACAAACAAACAGTGATCTAAGCCTTTGGTCACAATGAATTGTTCCCCCAAGCCTTCTCGGAATTTCACCGGAATTATTAACCGGCCTTTTCCGTCAATCGTATGAATGTGTTCCCCCATAAACATAGTGCTCACCCCACTGTAGTGGATATCCGCCCCACTTTACCCCACTTCTTCCCACTATTCTCCATGCATGATGATAATCCTGCTTCCTTATTCACTTTTTTTAATAAAAGTCCAAAGACAGGAATAAAGTCCTACCGTATCTGCCCATTAGCCTATGACACTTTCTCGCACACAAAGAGGCTGTAACAAACTCGGAATGAGTTTGTTACAGCCTCTGGTGTCTGCTCTCTGCAATCACATTGCATTGCTTAGTACTATTCTATGCTAAATGAAGTGGTTTACCGTCGATCCCGTGTGCTGCCTCCATAATGGTTTCTGGCAACGTTGGATGGGCATGGACCGTCCGAGCAATATCCTCTGCCCGCAGTCCTTTTTCTACCGCAATGACTAATTCTGAAATCAAGGTGCTGGCCTGCGGTCCCATGATACTAGCCCCCACAATCACTCCTTCAGCATCAGCTAAAATCTTAACAAGTCCAATGCTTTCTCCTAAGGCTAAGGCCTTGCCATTCGCGGAGAATGGGAACTTGCTTACACGGTAATCCTTACTAGAAGCTTTAAGTTCCTGCTCGGTATACCCTACTGTGGCAATCTCGGGATGCGTAAAAATGGCGCTTGGTATAGCGCTATATTTCATCTCTACAGAATGACCTGCAATATGTTCTATTGCTATAATTCCTTCAGCAGAAGCCACATGAGCCAACATAATCCCACCGACTACATCACCAATGGCATAAACATTAAGAAGGTTCGTCTGCATCTGAGCATTTACTTTGATAGCGCCTTTTTCAAGCTCCAGACCCAATTTATGAACGTCAATTCCTTGGAGATTGGGTTTACGACCGGTGGATAGTAGTACCCGATCAGCAGGAATATCTTTTAATCCTTTGGCATCTTCAACCTGGACTACAAGACTTTCTCCATCTTGAGAAATCTGTTTAACTGCTGTCTTAGTAAAAACATCGATTCCAGATCGCTTTAACAGCGGAGTTAAGCGCTTGGGAATTTCCTCGTCTAAGGTTGGCAGCAAAGTTGGCAGCATTTCTACGACACTTACCTTGACTCCAAAGGCTTCATAAATCGACGCAAATTCTAAGCCAATCACACCTCCTCCGATGACCACAAGGCGTTTAGGCAACTCTTTTCCTTCCAGAATTTCCTCACTTGTTACCACCCCGGGAAGATCTGCGCCAGCAATCGGAATACGCATGGGTACTGAGCCTGTTGCTATAACAACCTTCTCAACCTGGATATGTTCAACTCCGTTATCCGTCGTCACAGAGATTTGACCAACTTGATTAAATTCTCCCCAACCCTTGATTACACGGATGTTTCCCGCTTTCATCAATTTCTCAACACCACTCACGAGCGCATTAACAATTTGATCCTTACGGGCGTTCACAGCCGCAAAGTCTACACGCTTTTCGCTCACAAACAAGCCAAATTCCTCAGCTCGTCCCATCTCACGCCATAAATCTGCGCTTTTCACCAAAGCTTTGGTAGGTATACACCCTCGGTTTAAACACGTACCACCTAATCGTTCTCCCTCAATCAGCACAACTGATAAACCCAATTGAGCAGCTCTTAGTGCGCAGACATATCCTCCAGGCCCTCCGCCAAGAATACCAACTTGATAATCCACGTTAACTCTCTCCTTCCATACCATTCTCCAGTATTCTACTCACATAGTCATTTTCCCTGCCTGTTTTATCAACTATGTCCAAGACAATCACTCCCTATGCACATGCCTAATTTCAACGTGCAGGTAAACTCCTTACAAAGACCTAAACCCTGAGTTTCACTCAGGGCTTAGGTTTAGTTATATTATAAGCTCTCATCTTGAAGGTTTTAATCATGACACCTGAATGGTACGTGTGATCTACCCTCTGAATTCTGATACTCCTAATACTCCTGTTAATCTTGATGCTCCTGGAATAAATAAGATTTGTCCTGGGTAAATCAGATCTGGGTTACGAAGGTTATTCGCAAGAATTATGGCTTGCATTGTTGTACCATAACGTTTTGCAATTTTATAAATTGTATCCCCTGTTTTTACTACATAGACTTCCGGTTCAGGGGTAGGGGTAGGGATAGGGATTGGCATCGGAGTCGGCATTGGACAATGTTGCTGATGATGCATCATGTGTGGGCCGCACGGTGCACAACCCATCTGGCTGTCGAGATCAAGTGTTGCGAAACCAGGATCCATGTCAACGTCCAAATTAACAAAACCACCTTGTGGGTACATACCATGACCCATCATACCTTGCATACCCTGCATTCCAGGCATACCTTGCATGCTTTCCATCCCTTGCATACCTTGCATACCACCCATACCAGGTGCGAGAGTTGGATTATAAGCAACGGAACGTAATTCCATATTAATTTCCTCCTTTTAACTGTTGCAAGACAATCTAGTGTTTATCTTTGTTTTCTTGCCTTTAATTAATAACAATATATGGCAATTATGGTATAGTGTGTATGTACCTTTAATTTATTTTATTTTTTTAAAAATATTTTACATTAGAGCATGCGAATACGGCCCTTATTTGCAGTCAGTAAATAAATTAATATCCTATACAGTGACTTGTACAAAAAAACGCAACAATCACGTTCCCTTGATATTTATAATGTGAACTTTATGCACGTACGTTGGACAATATTGTTGTTTAAAGATAAGCCCAGTCATTGGGTATCTTAGCTTCCTGTTGGGAGGAGTGAGCCTCGTCTTATAAGTATCATAGGCATTCTGCCTATCACAGCTTCATTCTAAATCGTCAAAAAAGAGAGCTACCCTAATCGGTTAGCTCTCTTGATACTTTATGCAATGCATATGTTAGACTTCTGCAATAGCCTTATTCAATTTTGCAACAAGCTCATCTGCATTCTGTCCATGGGTTAACGCCGCTCCTTCAATGCTTTCCATTGTGGAAGACGGACATCCTAAACAGTGCATCCCAAGTTCTAGGAAAACCTGAACAGTTTGGGGATATGATCGTAACACTTGACCTACAGTCATCTCTTTAGTTAACATATAAATGTTCCTCCTTTGGATTCCTAGTAAAACACTTGGTTTTATTATAAAGCATATTTGTCGGATATGCAACCTCATCGAAGCTCGAGTGCAAGTCACGTGAAGTCACGAACCTTCCCCGACTTGCATCTGCATCCATAACCCGTTCCAAGCCCGGGACGCAGAGTGATACATCAGCGACGTCTTTATGTATGCAGTATAGCAAACTTCCGTATAATAGACCCCAGATAAGGGGCAGCGCACAAGGTCCCTTATCGCCATCCATGGCGGAACTCTAACCTCGAACGTCCTGTTCGAGTCATGGTCGTCGGTTGGCGAGTCTGGAGGGTATATCGCTCCCCATAGTAGGAGGTTGAACGGTTAGTTTGCTCTGCTTCGTAAGCACCGAGGCTGTGTGATACAAGTCCTCACACAAGTCCCCTCATTTCCGCTAAAAGTTTATAGACATGTTCTGCCAAGTCTGTTTGAAGTGTTCCCGTCCCACAACTCGGGGTTAACATACTTTGTTGGCGAAGAAGTGCTTCGTCGACCCCTCGTTTCACAAGCTCTTCGATGTTCTGTTCCAATCGAAGGATAAGGCTTTGAGCAGTTTCTTGCCAGGCTATCGGATTTGTGGGAACAATCCCCCAAGAAAGAACCCCTCCCCGAGCTAAGTACCGGTTGATGGGCTCAGCTAAGACCATCATACTTTGCATATAATCATAAGCATCGAAATTTACAACCTGCACCTTGGAGTCAAAAAGAAGGGTCCAATCCATCCCTGCGCAGACATGCACACCAGGAATCCCACCTTGACGAAGAATTCCTTCAATAATCACATTCAACTCTTCAATTAGTTGCTCACGATTTAAGGTAACATGAGTTGAGGCACCGAAGCCATAAAGCGCTGGATCATCAATAGTCATCAAGACTGGCAACCCGAACTTTCGAAGCCGTTTGGTTTGCCACTCAGCGTGCATGGCAAGGGTTTTAACTAGCATATCCCGCAGAGTGTCATCATAATAACTTGAGCGTCTATTTTTATCTGTAATCTGCATCCCTAGTGTCAATGAACCACTAACTTGTCCCTTTAAAAGCACAGCATCCCGTGTTCCGAAACGTTCAAGATCTCGGCAGAAAGCTTCAAACCCCTCGCCACCTTGCGCACTAAATCCAAAGCTCTCCAGAGCTTGTTCATGTCCCTCAACAGCCTCCAAATATTGAGTATAGAAGACCGTCATCCGTTCGGCCCAATCCTCAGCCTCAACTTGAAACTTTGGAACTTTAACATCCGCAATGACTCCAGCTTCCAGCAGAGCATTGAGGTATTGCCCAACAAAAGAGCTTTCTGCACCAAGGCCGGGAAGTTGAGGCCAATGCGGTGCAAGCGGTACACTTTTCCAAATCAATTCCAAGGCATCTTCACTCTTCTTTTGAGGTACACTTCCTACACCGGAAGCCAAAAAGTAGGGTTTAAAACTATTAGTTTGCATATTAACCTCTTCCTATCCAGTAAATTATTGTTTCAGACAGCATATGCCACAGGTAAATCCAATCTGCAACGTAAAAAACGGCCCAAACCAAGACTGAACCAACTATGATCCCGGGTACCCACAAAAACGGTAAGTAATTCCCTCCTGTTCGGTGGATATCACGCACACGAATAGGCAGAAACAAGAAAACAAACGCCATATAGCCTAGAATTGGATAGTAGAACGGAACTCCCCAGGGTATTGATGCCCATCCGATGGCAATAAAAACAGCCCAACGATAGCGACGTTCCAGCCAATAAACAAGTCCTACAGCATGCGGAGCGTCTGGCATATGGGGAGCTACCACTCCGACTTGAAGTAATCGCATCAGCATAAAGAACACGCTCAACATTGCCCAGGTCAACCAGGGGGATTGCGCTTGTATCAATTCAATCCCAGGCCACAAGTGTGAAAACCATGGACTACTATGAATCGGGATACGGAATACTCCCGAAGTCACTAATCCTGCCAACATGGCCTCACGCGCAAATACGAACAATCCATCCCAGCGCCAAGCACTACGCAAGCGACGTCTCGGCTTTCTTGCTCCAATTTCCTTATAGCGCCAGGTTACTGACCGGATATTCATCCAAGCCAAGAAAACCATTAATAAAGCCCATACCTTACTAGCAATTGGTTCTTTGACCCAAAGGGGACTTGAGGTTAATGAGGTCTCGACCGTTACCTGTCCCCAGTCTCCTTGAATTTTATTTCCCTGAATAACGAGCGACTGCTCCGCAGAGAGGTCTGCAACACCATTATGCATCGTTTCGAGGGCAAAGGCTATATTAGGTTGAACCTCTTGCCCTGCTCGGAGGAGATAAGACTTGGTCAAGCCGTCGGAATCCAACCCTTTTCCAACGGTCCATGCCCATAGAGAGGGATGTAGCATTTTTTCCTTAATCATTTTTCGAAAGACAATGGGTTGCGGGAGTCGTTTGGAGGGCATCAGTTCAACGGGCAATTCTGCCCATAATCCCATACCAACACGGTCTGCCGCTTGTAACCAGAGCTCGTCAGGAGACTGACCGATAAAATAGATTAGGTTCACTCCATTTTGGCGCTCGGATCTCAGCCAAGCTTCCACCTCTTCGACATGCCTAAGCTGATACTCTTCCTCTGGAATTAAGGCCTTCCCCACAATGGGGATCACCTGGTCATTCAATATCCAGTTCCCAGCCAAAAAAGCGATCGTACGCAGCCCTATGGGTAACGCCAAATCATCTTTATCCCCTTTACTGTTCGTAACCGTTAAATGCAACTGATAGAGAAAGGGCTCCTCTAAGGTCCAACGTCTAGCATCTGGCACAGAAAAAGTCAATATCACTGGCGAAATATCCACCTTTTCTTGAGGGGACACAGTTAGCATCTGTTCCGCCACACCAGCTGAGCCATCGGAGAGTACCCCGTAAACAGTCCAAGGACCTTCTTGAGAAAAACCTCGATGCAGTAGATTAGATTCTACAGTTATTTGTGCGGTAGTTCCATTCCACACTACTTGCACCTGCGGAGGCATTATCGTCGTTTCAACCACCGCATCCAGGCGAATACCACCCGTAATGCGCCCTGCTTTTGGCCAACGGGAGCCCAAAAACGAAGCTCGTTGTTCAGCGCTTCCGGCAAGCTCAACTAAGAGAATATTATCCTCTCCATAGCGAAATGCCTTGGCAGGAATCTCTAATTCGTCCGCCCCGCCGCTTCCTTCAAATTCGCCAATTTTTTGGCTGTTTGTGATCCCATTTAAGTATATGTTCGCCTGCCCTTGAACACCATTCAACGTGAGCAACATAGTTCGGGAACTCCATTCTCCTGGGATTCGCAATCGTTTTGCCACGACCGTAAATCGCTCACTCGAAGGTAGGGTTAAGGGCTTCCCTCCCGTTAAAAAGGATTGATTGTTTATTCCTTTAGCACGTTCGGATTCTGTTGTCCAAGCTTGGCGCAATGAAGAGAACTGATCCCAACTCCCGTTTAAATTCTGCGTAAAACGTGATGCACTTATACCAATTTGCCCATGTTGAAGAGATTTCCCTTGAGGACTTTGCCAGTACCACCATAATGCTCCTAAAGTTAATGCCCATAAAGCAATAAAAATCATTAAGCGACGATTGAACATAAAATCCCCTCTTTATATCTACACGCAAATTGCGATTAGTTGACTTATTCGTGAAAGATCTTCAAAACCCTTGCACCTAATAAAAATAAACCCATAGGTAACCAGCTTCCAGCGAAGCACGCTTACCCATGAGTTATGTTTAAATCTATTCCTAGTTTAATTCAGCTGCACACCTTTGAGACACTCTGGACAAACTCCATGAAACTCCATGCGATGCCCTAAAACTTGAAACCCTGATTGCTCCCCGACTTCTTGATCCATGTCGATTAGAGGGCGATGGAGATCCGCCACCTTACCACATCTTGAGCAAACAATATGATAATGATTCTCGGGATTGCCGTCAAAGCGACTTGACATATCACCATAGGACAACTCCAAGAGGTGCCCATGCTCTTTCAGCATGTTGAGTGTATTATAAATTGTACCTAAACTTACTCCCGGAAATTTCGCCTTAACGTGGTGATAAATTTCATCTGCCGTGGGATGGGATACAGTTTCCAGTAGGAATTCTAAAATCGCCTGTCTCTGTGGTGTAAAACGGACACCTTTATTTTTAAGTTGTTTGAGAATTTCGATGGCATCCATACCCATATCTCCTTTTATCATTATAATTTAAAATTATTGTTATTTAGATAATAAATTAATCTAATAAATTTGTCAACATTATTTCTCAACCTGAAAATCATATGAATCTAAACAGGGATGTTCGAGGTTAGCAATAGCTTATTTGCATTTCTCAGTCAAAGGGGTCTGACTAGTATCAAAAAGGAGAGTTTATTAAACTCTCCTTTTTAGTAATATTGTTTATGAGTATTACGCTGGATTTGGTGCTTCAACTGGACAAACCGTGGCACATGACCCACAATCGATGCAAAGTTCCGCATCAATAACGTACAAGCCATCACCTTCACTAATTGCGGAAACTGTGCACTCGCCTTCGCAAGCGCCGCAACTAATGCATTCTGAGTTAATAACGTATGCCATGTTACTACATCCCCTTTTCTCTCACTTCAAAAACAAATATACCAAAGCTTCAGAGAAAAGGCAAGCTATAAAAGCAGATAGTATTTCCCATTGACACTTCAGATATACAACAATTTACAGATCTTTTTCTGGTCGATATGGTACTTGATAAAGCCGGCGCAGACAATGTGAGCAATAGGGTAAAACACGATTACTCACGTGATTCCTTCGGAATAAGATGTGACCTAAATCTTCATGTTCAAAACCGCAAGCCCGACATTTTTCTAACATAAGTATACCCCCCACGCTTTGTGCGTTTCTGTACAAATAATCTATCTATAGTATGCTCCTTTTGTCCATAAAATAAACAAGCAATTCGCTTAGAATTGCTTGTTTAGAATCTGTGTTAAATGATCTAGGGTAAAACATTCATACATCAAACAGGAGGGCAGAAACGCTTTAACATGGGGTGTCTCCACCCAGCGACGCTCAGGGAGTGTATTGAGCCAAAGCACCTGACGGACCTGACGACGAATTTTCCCCAGTAAAGCCGCTGCTTTTTCCCCTTCAAGCGTCTGTGCATCACTTACAATCAGCAGCAATGTTTGCCTAGAAAGTGTATCAGGGAACCTACCCTGCAGGCTTTCCAAGGCATTTGCTAAATTCGTCCCTCCTCCCCATTCCTTTCCAGATACGGAGAGGGCTTCTTTAACCATTACCTCGAATCTCTGACCTTTTCTAAACTTATCGGTTAAAGGAATCAAAGTTTCCCCAAAGGCGAAGGTTTTAATCCCACTAACCACCGTAGATAAGCCATAAACAAATTGCCAAATAAATTCAGTATACTTAAGCATTGAACCCGAAATATCACAAAGTAAAATAATTCTCGGACGACCCATCCGACGGCTGCGATAGCTTCGCTCCACAAGCACCCCGCCATAGCGTAAATTTCTCCGTAAGGTCGCGCGCATGTCTAGTCCACCACGTCTTCGAGCTGCCCGGTAGCGACGAGTTACCTGGCTGGCAAGGCGTTGACTAAGGCGGCGAATTAGGCGGATGACCTCTGGCCACTCTTCGGGAGAAATCTTCTTTAAATCTCGGCTTAAAACCTCCGCTTCCCGATCGCGAAGTGCACGTTCCACTTCAGAGAGCACCCCATCCGTGGACCCTGGTAAGGAAATTGGCTCTTCTTCGTTTAACTTCTTACGCCAATACTCCAAGGATCCCCGCAGAACCCGTTCAACCATAGGTTGATAAGAATGATCGACTGGTATTCCACTTCTCGTGCCATTGGACGATCTTTCCAAGAAATCACGCAGGCGTTGTTTGTCTTTCTCTGGAAGGCTAGCATAAATAGCTCGCTGTTCCTCATTAATATCCAACTCATTTTCCTGAAAACGCAGGTCTTTTCGGGTATTCTCGATCTGCTCGTTCCACTGAGTAGCCTTCTCTGCTACGTCCTTCTGCCATGCTTCTTTCTGTTCTAAAGACGCGAAGTACGCCCGAAAGGCTTCTTTAAAGGCAGAAATATGTTGGATATTTTTTACGAGAGTTGCCTGGAGCACGGCCTCTACCCTTTCACGATCCGCTAAACCAATCACAGCTAATCCGTCTGCGGCATCTGAAATTTCAGAAGGGCTAACCTTAAGTCCCACTGACCTTAACAATTGAGCAAACTCCACTAAATGTCGATCCAACTCACTGGCTCTATTATGATTGTCCATGAGCACGTCTTTCTCCCTGTGCTAACTTACTAGACTCAAAAAGGAGTTGTTCAGCTCCCATCTCCCGATAGAAAAGTTCCACATCGTCCTGGCTCTTAAGCAGCAGGGTCAGTGTCGCATCAACCCAAGCAGGATCGAGGCCAGTCTTACCCATCACGAGCAACGCCTTAGCCCAGTCCATGGTTTCGGATACCGAAGGAATCTTATTAAGAACAAGCCGCTCTCTAAGTATATTAACAGCCCTGGCAACTTCTAAAGCTAATCGTTCTGGCAAATCGGGAATTTTGGCCCGAAGAATACGGACTTCTTTGTTCACAGAAGGTGGTTCCACGTGCAGGAAAATACAGCGTCGTTTTAATCCGTCGGAAAGCTCCCGTTCTCCATTAGAAGTTAAAACCACGATGGGACGTTCTTTGGCGACAATTGTCCCCATCTCAGGAATAGTCACTTGAAACTCACCCAAAAGTTCAAAGAGAAATGCCTCAAATTCCGAATCCGTCTTATCAATCTCGTCAATGAGCAACACAGTTCGCTTCTCACTCAATAGTGCCTGAAGCAAGGGTCTGGGCAGTAAATAATCTGTTGAAAAGAGGTCAGCTTCTGAGAGATGCTCTCGACCCATTTGAATCTTTAAAAGTTGACGCTGATAATTCCATTCGTAAAGGGCTTTAGTTTCATCGAGCCCTTCATAACACTGCAAGCGGATCAGCGGAGCCCCAAAGACCTGACTCAACACTTTAGCAATTTCCGTCTTGCCTACCCCTGCTGGCCCTGAGACCAAAAGTGGTTTACCTAATTGCGTCGCTAAAAACGCCGTCAGCGCGATTCGATCATCCCGTTCGGTAATATAACCGACGGATTCCAACTCATTTTCAAACTGATCTA
>NZ_JUEE01000243.1:0-56742 GCF_000802135.1 Desulfosporosinus sp. BICA1-9 | reverse complement strand
CGCAATTTCAAGATTTATTGGCAATAGGTCCTTTAATTCATCTGCGATCGGAGTGGTATCGATATTGAAGTCTGGTAGTTTTGAATTCCTAAGCCTTATTTTTGAAGTGTCTAACGGTGGAAGTTTAATGAGTCCTGCTTCTTCCAATGTTTCTAGAAAGGATGTACATTGAGGTGTTTTTGCTTTTCCTGCTGGTGTAGTCCACCCTAGAAACTCACATAAGGTTCTTGCTAATTCTGTCCTAGATAGTTGTGGATATCTTTTTCTCGTCCACTTGATAAGCTCTATATCTTCAGAAGTAAAATTTCTTCCCGAGAAGGTCATGCTAGTCTTATCCATAGGTACCAAACCTACCTTTCTAAGACTACCATACCATATTGATTTGTGTATTACCAGCCCTATTTTGAGAAAAAGTTATTTTGAAAACCTCTACACCCCTTAGCTATGGCGGTATACAATGTTATGCTTCAGCTCTGATTATCTAGGCATGAATTTGAGTTATAATTGTCCGACGCTGCTAAATTAATAATCTGGAATTATACACCATATTGTAATATAATCATGTTATATTTTTAAAAATAGAATGTTCAAGTGAGGGTGAATTTATGGCTCATAAACTCTAAAATCAGGGCAATGGTCAAAGATATCATAGTGATAAGAACTCAAGTCTGAAATGAATACGGCAGAGGAAGTGATTTTGGTTGGATTTAAAGGACCATCATATTTCTAAATTGTCTGGATTGTTCTTGGATAAACATCTTGAACAACAATTTCAAGAATCATACCTAAACCGATCTAAAAACCATCTGCGGAAAATTGCGCTCACAATAGGGGTCCTTTTTTTCTCATTCTTGATTTATGATTTTTCATCGAATAGAATGCACTCAACCGGTTTAATAATCTTCCTGTGTCGTTTTACGTTCCTTTCTTTATCTATACTGTTTTATTTTAAGCCTGACTTTTTTCTGAAATCCTCTGCCTTTTTAAAGATCACTATTTATGAACTCGTTGCAGTAATACTTTTCTTTATTATTATTATCAACTATGAAAACCCACATTTTATGACCCAAGCTTTTGCGCTAAACGTCATTGTTTTAGGAATTTTCATCTTATTGCCAAACTTGCTGTACAATAGAGTAGTTCTTTCACTTTTTACAGCGATTGGTTTTTTAGTAATTAGTTTGACTAAATTTCATCCTCCTTTGGTTGAGATTATTACCGTCTTTGTCTATTTAACTCTAGCAATCTTGTTCAATAGCATATCATCCTATAGTTTAAGTAGATACAAGAGGCTTGATTATGTTAACAAACAATACTTTATGGAACTTTCCACGAAGGATCCTTTAACCAATACATATAATCGTCTGAAGTTTAACGATTCATTGAGTAATGAGATTGAGGTAGCTCGGAGGTATGGAAATACCTTTTCTCTTATAATGTTTGACATAGACCATTTCAAGCAATTTAACGATAGTAATGGGCATAGTTTTGGAGATAAGATTCTTAAAGAAATAGCCAATCTTGTGCAAGAATCAGTAAGAGAAGTGGATGTCTTTGCTCGTTGGGGTGGGGAGGAGTTTGTGATTCTTTTACCACAGACTCATTGTAGAGAAGCTTCTGCCCTTGCGGAACGATTAAGAGATTCGATATATAAAGCCTCGTTAAAGAAGGAAATGAATCTAACCTGCAGCTTTGGCGTCACAGCCTTCTTCAGCCAGGATGATCAGGAGTTGCTCATGGAGCGGGTTGATAGGGCTTTATACAAAGCTAAGGAGAGCGGCAGGAATATTGTAGTTACTGAATGTAATCTTCAAGTTGTTTCCGCCTGATCGGTGAATATGAACTATGTGTTATGTACTTTACAAATTATATGAGTGATGAATAGGGTATGATATAATACTATAAAAAGTAATAATATTTGAAGTTCGGTGTATCACTTTCAATACTATGGGAAGGTCCGTTTCGCTCCGCAATTTGCGGGGCTAAACTTAATGAAAAGGGGATTTGGATGAGCAAAAAATCCATTTATGGATTGACTTTTGACCACCTGGAAGAATGGCTTTTGGAACATGGACATAAAAAGTTTCGAGCCTTACAAGTCTGGGATTGGCTTTATAAGAAACAAGTGAGGCACTTCTCAGAAATGCTAGACGTTAATAATGAGTGTCTGCAATTATTAGCTGATCATTTTATCCTCGAATCTTTACATGAACACTCTAAGCAAGAATCAGCAGATGGAACAATAAAGTTTTTGTTCAAGTTAAAGGACGACCATCTGATTGAAACGGTATTGATGAGACATAAATTTGGTTTGTCGGCCTGTGTCACAACCCAAGTAGGTTGTAACATGGGGTGTAGCTTTTGTGCCAGTGGATTATTAACGAAAAATCGCAATTTATCTAGTGGTGAAATTGTGGAACAAATTTTGAAAGTTCAACATCATCTAGATCTAGAGAAACATGATAAAAAAGTGAGCCATGTTGTAGTAATGGGAATCGGCGAACCTTTTGATAATTTTCAGAACGTGGTTGACTCATTGCAGATTATAATAGATCATAAAGGGCTAGCCATTGGGGCTAGACATATAACCGTCTCGACTAGCGGACTTGCCGATAAGATCTATGATTTCGCGGATCTCAATTTGAGGGTTAACTTAGCGATCTCCTTACATGCCCCTGCTGACGAACTTCGTACACGAATCATGAAAATTAACCGTGTCTTTCCATTAGACACATTAATGAAGGCTGTCGATTATTATCTAAGTAAAACAAAGCAAAAAATTACGTTGGAATATCTGTTGCTCAAGGATCTAAATGACAGTAGAGAACAGGCTCTCCAACTTGCTGACCTGATCGGTGATAAGCGACCTCTCGTGATTGTCAATATAATTCCCTATAATCCGGTTGAAGAGCATCATCAGTATCAAAGAAGTGAGAGGGAATCCACGCTGGCGTTTTATGATGAGTTGAAAAAGCAGAGGATTAATTGTAGTATCCGTCTTGAACATGGGAAGGATATTGAGGCTGCTTGTGGACAATTAAGAAGCAAACAAATCAAGAAATCCAGAGAAAATATCCACAACTGAGGGCTTTTTGGGGTGAGTGGAAAATCGAAGTCTAGATTTATAGGTCTTGAATTCGGCGCTAAGATGTGGTTGAATTTCGAGAGGAATCATGGAAGAATACATTCTTATATGATATGATTTCTCTGTAATTATTTCTAGAAAGACGCATTTATGTGAGAAATGGGATTAAGGTGTAACGCTTTCTGTAAGGAGCAGTTTATGAAGTACACGGTGATGAAAAGACAACAGAATAGTAAAAAGTGCATTGTTTGTGGACTGGAAAATGATTTAGGATTGAAAGCCTCTTTTTATGAATTGGAAAATGGCGAGCTTGTTGCTATTTTTAAACCTCTTGAGGAACACCAAAGCTATCCAGAGAGGTTGCATGGTGGTATCGCTGGAACCATATTGGACGAAACTATTGGTAGGGCAATTATGGTGAAAGAAGAGGATATTTGGGGGGTAACTGTAGAGTTAAATATAAAGTACAGAAAACCTATACCATTAACGGAAGAGTTAAGGGTTATTGGCAGAATTACTAAAAATTCGAGTAGGTTATTTGAGGGGACAGGGGAAATTTTTTTAAAAAATGGCGCTGTCGCGGTGAGCGCTTGGGGGAAATATTTGAAGATGCCAATCGATAAAATCGCTAATTTTAATGAAGATGATCAAGAATGGCAAGTTATCTTCTCAGAGGGCGAACCTAATGAAATAGATATCTAAGTATAGGGAAGTGAAAAGATTGATTTCAATGTTGACGAATGAATAATATGCAACTACAATAAACTTATAATAATTATAAATGATTGAGAAAAATTTGCTTATCGGTCAAACTTCAAACTTACTATTGTACTTATCACGAGAACATGCCTGGTTTTGGTGGCTCAACAAATGCCTAAGTGTAACGATTAGAATAAGGATTAGGAATAAGGAGGACTTTATCATGAATAGTTTAAAAGGGACTAAAACTGCTGAAAATCTATTAAAAGCTTTCGCAGGAGAATCACAAGCTCGCAACCGCTACACCTATTATGCATCAGTCGCAGATAAAGAAGGTTACAAGCAAATTAAGAATATCTTTATCGAAACTGCGGATAACGAAAAGGAACACGCAAAAAGGTTTTACAAATTCCTACTGGCAGGTTTTGAGGGTGAGCTTCCTGCTAATATAGAGATTAGTGCTGCTTTTCCAGTAGCTCAGGGGACGACACTTGATAATTTATTAGCCGCCGCTGGTGGAGAAAACGAAGAATGGTCTGAGTTATACCCGGCCTTTGCTAAGGTGGCAGAGGAAGAAGGCTTTCCGGACATTGCAGCAGCATTTACGATGATTGCTTCTGCGGAAAAAAGACACGAAACAAGATATAACAAGCTGGCAGAAAATATTAAGCAAGATCAAGTCTTTAATAAAGATAAGAATGAGCTCTGGAAGTGTGGAAACTGCGGTTATATTCATGAAGGAACAAGCGCTCCAGAGGAATGTCCAGCTTGTATTCATCCTACGGCGTATTTCGAAGTCTTTGAGGAGACTTATTAAAGATCTCACAACCAAACATTAAAGGACGGTTCATCTTGCAAACGCTCAGGCAAAGATGAACCGTCCATTATTAATTCGAGAATTAGCGGAAACAATAGAGTGCAGATTAGAAAAATATATTAAACCTATTATTATGTTGAAAGGTTAACTCATACGGACAATTAGGTTCATAATTCCCACTATTAGAATGGATAAGACAATTGTACCAGCGATAATAATCCGATTTTGTCTCTTTGTGTTAATTTTGTGCCAAACCAAGGGAATCCCTCCATAAACATTAATCTCTACTAATTGTATCATTGACAGTGATGCAAAAGTATAGACCTAAAGTCTTGGCGTTATAGGTCAGAAGTCCTATCTGTCAAAGATGTGTGAAATGCTATGAGTAAACTTGTCAGGGGTTGATATTATGGGAAAACCAGAAGATCTACTGCGAGAGTATCAGCGTGCTCGCATTAATGAAGAAGCCGTTAATGTGGAGAGAGTTCATTTTTATAAGACGGACAAAAGAGTCAATCCCAAACAAGAGGATCCGTTCTGGTTCTCAATAGGTAACTTACCTGTGTTGGTGACCGCTCCTCATGCTGTAAGACATTTTAGACATAAGAAGATCAAAATGTCTGATCAATATACAGGTTCAATTGTATATCTTTTGAACCAATTAACGGGTTGTCATGCCATTACG
Organism: Desulfosporosinus sp. BICA1-9; assembly: GCF_000802135.1. Taxonomy (NCBI): domain Bacteria; kingdom Bacillati; phylum Bacillota; class Clostridia; order Eubacteriales; family Desulfitobacteriaceae; genus Desulfosporosinus; species Desulfosporosinus sp. BICA1-9. The sequence continues at coordinate 51,456 of NZ_JUEE01000243.1, read as the reverse complement.
GCTACGAAACTATACGGTGGAGATCCGAATATAGACTCACCTTGTATCTTTAAGGAAAAAATCTCAGAGATTGTACGTCAAGAAAAGATTAAACTCGTACTTGATATCCATGGTGCCGCTCGAGAGAGAGAATTTGATATTGATTTTGGCACAGATAATGGAAGAACTCTATTAGGTAAGGATTCATTGCTGGAAACGCTGAAGAGAAACATACAAGCCTTTGGATTCAATAAAATCTCCCATAATCACTTTGCTGCTTCAGGAAAGAACACGATCACTAACTTTGTGGCTAGTGAACTAAAAATCCCTGCTGTGCAGGTGGAAATTAACAAGCAATACAGAGTACCAGCCCAAAACCCCCAGGGGTTTCACCGTATCATAGGGGTATTTGTGGAAACAATTCATGAATTAGCCCGTTAAGGGAAGACGATAGTGATCTGATGTTTCCAAATCTTATAACCATAATGCTAAAACTTGGAATATGGGCTATAATTATAAGAGTACATAAATAGGAGGAATGGAATATGCTTTTAACAACAACTCCGTCTATTGAGGGCCGAAAAATTACAGCTTATTTAGGTATTATTACTGGGGAAGCAATCATGGGCGCCAATATTATGCGAGATCTTTTCGCAAGCATAACAGATGTCATCGGTGGGCGTTCCGGGGCCTATGAAGAAAAATTGCAGGATGCTCGTCATATTGCTTTAAAGGAATTAGAGGAACGTGCAGCACGATTAGGAGCTGATGCTGTGGTAGGCATTGATTTAGATTATGAAGTGATCGGTCAAAGTGGTAGTATGCTAATGGTAAGTGCGTCGGGTACTGCCGTCAGACTAGACTAGACTAGTCTAATCTAATCTAATCTAATCTAATCTCGCCTTAGTGGATAACGATGAGTGGGGAATATCCCCGGGCTAACCTGAAAAGGGCAACTAAACTAAACCCCCAAGATTTTGGTAGTAAACTAAAACCAAAATCTTGGGGGTTTTGATCTTAATATAGCTTCTAGGCGGTGTTCGATTAAGAATTAAATGAGTCATTACTATTAGGAAAGGTTCAAAGGCAAAGAATAATCTGAATAGAGAATAATTAAGAAGGAAATACAGAAAATTTGTAGAATATTATCTATTATCATCATTTAGCCGGGAAGAATAATACAATTAATCTATTAAATTAACGTTTAAAAGAACAGAATTAGTAATGTTTAATTGAAATATTCACAATATGTTTAACGCAGTTATAGAAATGTTTTGAGCAAATAAAACATACCTAAGTTAAACCTGAAAGAGGGTGATATATTATGAGATTGAAAACAAAAGTTTTAATCATTAATTCGGTCTCTTTCTTTGTATTGTTTGGTTTATTGATGTATATTTCAAATTTATATATCGTTAGGAATATTTTACAACAGGAAAATAGTGAGTTGAAAAATCGTATTGAGTTAGTCAATCGATTAATCACGGATACAATAGATTCCTTAAATAGGACGACAGCTGACTGGGGTCAATGGGATGAAATGTATGAGTTTGTCCTAGAGCCTACACAGGAGTTCATAGACGGGAATTTTGATCTTGAGACGATAAGTAACTTGGAGTTAAATCTGATCGTTGTTGTAAACGAGGGTAAGGTTCTTGCCTATAAAACATATGACTATGCCGAAAAACAAACGTTAGACGAAACAGGGACTATAAGCGACTTAAACCGATATATCCCTCGGTTGGATGAAGTCAAAGATCAAAACGATTTGATATCGGGGATTATAATCCTTAATAATAAACCTATGCTAATATCGACGCGGCCTATTACGGATTCCAAGCGAGAACAACCAAAAGCAGGAATTTTAATCATGGGAAGATATCTAGATCGTAATGTTACAGATTATATAGAAAGGCTTTCCAAAGGAGCTATTACAATAGAGGAAGTTGGAGAGTACAAGGGCGTAATTGGAGATAGTTTTAATAAAGAGTCCACGGAAATAGTCCCTTTGGCTAACAATACCATCAAGATACATTATTATATGAATGATTTACTTGCAGATAAATCATTTAGTATTAATCTTACGAGCTACAGAAATATCTATAGTCAAGGACGAAAATTTGTAGATTTTTTTACTGCATTTTATATTGGATCTCTGCTGATTGTTTCGATACTTAGCTTAATCTCACTGCGAAGATCAATAATTAAACCTCTAGAGAAAATTAATGCCGAGATTAATTTAATCGATATAAAGAATAAGTTAGATAACAGAATTGATGTGAAAGGAAACGATGAATTTGCCTTTTTGGCAACAGAAATTAATTCTATGCTTGAGAGAATCGATAACGCCAATCAAAAGGTTATAAACAGTGAAAATAAGTTGAAAATTGTTATGGATGCTGCAAGTGCGGGATATTGGGACTGGGATATCAAGAGTAACACACTCATGGTAAATAGTCGTGTAGCTGAAATGTTAGGCTTGGGAGATGCAGATTTCATAGCTTCGCCCAAAGAATGGCAAGAATTAATCCATCAAGAAGACAAGGCCTATGCTATTAAAGTACTCAGTAATAGTCAAGTTAACACGTCAAGTGCAATTTTTCTAGAGCATCGCTTACTTACTAAGCATCAGGGCTACAAGTGGTTTTTACTTCAAGGTAAAAAAGTAATTCAAAATGGTTCAGAATCCGCCAAATTGATGGGTATAATTACGGATATAACGGATAAGAAAGAATTTGAAGAAGAGCTTAAATATCTCACCTACTATGATACTCTAACTGGATTATTTAATAGAGGTTATTTTGAAGTAAGCTTAAGAAATCTAAATAAAAAGGCGAATTTGCCTATTACCATCATGCTTGCTGATGTAAACGGTTTAAAATTAATAAATGATACGTTTAGCTACGCAGTAGGAGATAAGCTATTAGTTGAGGTTAGCAGAATGCTTGAAAAGGCCTGTGGACAAAATTCAATTATATCACGACTGGGTGGAGATGAATTTGCGATTATTCTTGAGGGAAGGGATACAACCACTGTAAAGGAACTATTTGAAACGATTAAAGAATTAGGCAATCAAATGCAAGTCAATTCTTTAAGTATTAGTATAGCCTTAGGATATGCTATGAAATATTTTGAGGAGGATGATCTTAATGAAACAGCCAAAATAGCTGAAGAAAGGATGTACAGAAACAAGCTCTTAGAAAAAAGAAGTTCCAGAAACAGTACTATTTCTAGTCTAAGTAAAATGTTGTTTGAAAAAAGTTATGAAACGGAAGAGCATGCGTTAAGAATGTATAAGATTTGTGAAAAGATAGGTAAAAGGCTCAGTATGACCTCAGCACAATTAGATGAGCTGAACCTTTTAGCTAAGCTCCATGATATCGGCAAGATTGCAATTCCAGACCAGATTCTGAATAAGCCTGGTAAGTTAACAGAGGACGAATTCGAAATTATGAAGACCCACACTAAAATAGGTTACAAGATTGCAACGGAATTAGAAGATTTACGACACGTTGCCTATCAAATACTGTGTCATCATGAAAACTTTGATGGGAGCGGATATCCTAATGGCCTAAAAGACAACTCCATTCCGTTTCTCTCTAGAATTATTAGAATTGTCGACTCGTTTGATGTTATGGTATCAGGAAGACCTTATAAAACTCCGATGACTAAAGAGGAGGCCATGGGCGAACTATTGAGATGCTCTGGCAAACATTATGATCCAGAGTTAATAAAGCTGTTTGTAGAAGTTTACGAGGAGTATGACACTGTGGAGGCTTCGTTGGGTGAGGATGATTGAAAAAAATTCCTCGTTTGATTTGACAAGCAACCATAATTCAAGTAAACTAATATCGTTGAGAGGGAGTAGTTGAATTACAAAGGCAACATACCCGGTGGGGAAACTCACCTGACTTTGTAAACCGTAGAGGTAACGAGACTTTTGACATGGCCTTATTAGGCTATGTCAAAAGTCTTTTTTGTTTATACTCCTCAGAAAGTGTAACATGAATGTTTTATACTTTCTGGAAGAAGTGCAACTAAGACTTCCGCCGACGCCTGAAGGCTGACAGAATGACTAATACGTGCGAAGACAGTGTCTGCAAGAAGGCTAATACGTGCGAAGACAGTGTCTTCAAGAAGGGCTAATTCGTGCGAAGACAGTGTCTTCGTGTGGGCTCAAGCCAGGTTTTCTTCATCAACACGGTGTATCTAAAGGTTCAAAACAAAAGTAAGGAGTGGTTATTTCGTTTATACTACTACCGTAAATGACTGTATGCTCGATTAAATAAAAGGAGGATATAAAACGTGGATTATTTCCAAAAAGAAGTTGAAGACGTCATCTTGGAACTTAAAAGTAATGAAGAGATGGGATTAACCGCTGCAGAAGCGGAAGCGAGAATCCTGCGGTATGGAAAAAATACTTTTTCCCCCAAAGAGAAGGAAAGCATTTTCGTTAAAATCTTGGAAAGTCTGAAGGAACCCTTGATCGTAATTCTATTAATATCAGGATTGATATCCCTGGCAATGGGTCACCTTGCAGACGGGATCGGAATTTTTGTGGCAGTTTTAATCGCCACATCAATTGCCGTGATTCAAGAGGGGAAGTCAGATAAAGCCTTTGAAGCCTTATCCAAGCTCAGTGAAGATGTGCATGTGAAAGTGGTAAGAGAGAGTAAAATTGTTTATCTTTCACAAAGTGATCTTACCATAGGGGATATTATCCACTTAGAAACAGGAGATAAAGTTCCCGCTGATGCTAGGCTGATTCATTCTTCGAATCTGGGCATTGATGAATCGATGCTTACTGGTGAAGCTGAAGCAGCCTCTAAGAAATCGGATAAAATTGACCGGGAAGATTGTCCCCTAGCAGAACGCAAAAATATGCTATACTCTGGGACGATGGTAACTGAAGGACGGGTTGTGGCCATTGTCACCTCTATTGGGGACCAAACTGAGATGGGTAAAATTGCCAATGAACTTAAAGAAGAGATTTCTTCAGATACTCCTCTTCAACAAAAGTTAGCCGACCTTGGTAAGAGAATTTCCATTATTGGGTCTATTGCAGCAGCTGGTATTTTTCTTTTTGAGGTATTTACTATGTATAGACATGGGATCCTCGTCTTGGATAATATTGGGGCCGCTCTTCCAGGTATTAAAGACGCCTTTGTTACCTCTGTAGCTCTTATTGTTGCAGCTGTGCCGGAAGGTTTGCCAACCATGGTGGCCATTACTCTGGCTTTCAACATGCAGAAAATGGCTAAGAACAATGCTTTGGTCCGCAAGTTAATTGCCTGTGAAACGATTGGCTCTGTGAATGTCGTCTGTTCGGATAAGACAGGAACCTTGACAGAAAACAAGATGACTGTCGTTGAAGTTTGGTGCGATGGGAAAAGCGTCCCTGTCGATAAACTACATTGTGATGAAATGATTCAAAACTTCTGTGTCAACTCCACCGCAGATATTACCAAAAATAATGATAAATACGAATTCTTGGGAAATCCAACGGAATGTTCACTGCTGGTCTGCGCGGATAAGAATAATATAAACTATTTGCATTATCGCAAAGAGTTTGGTGAGCCAGTTTCTGAATACAATTTTACGTCGGCCAGAAAAATGATGTCCACTGCTTATCAGAGGGAAAAGGGCTTCAGGCTTTATACAAAGGGTTCGCCAGAAAAGGTCTTAAATATTTGTAACAGGATTCTGTATAATGGCTCTATTGTTCCGATGACCGAGGAGCATATCAAAGAAATAGAAGCGAATATACGTACTCTTCAGGATAATGCTCGACGAGTCCTGGCGTTTGCCTTTAATGACTTCGCCCAGGAGCCACAGTGGGAGGATATCTACAACGTTGAAAAAGACCTCGTGTATACTGGCTTTATCGGGATTGAAGATCCTCTGCGTTCTGATGTCAAAGACGCGATTGATCAGTGTCGACGTGCCGGGATTACGGTTAAAATTTTAACCGGAGATAATATCAATACGGCCAGAGCCATCGCTAATCAACTTGGACTTATCAAGAACGACTCTTTAGTACTTGAAGTGACAGATATTGATAACATGAGTGATCAAGAGTTAAAGAGCAAGTTGCCGAAAATCGTGGTTATTGCCCGCTCAAATCCGACCGCAAAAATGAGAGTTGTTAAACTCTTAAAGGAAAGCAACGATTCAGTCGTCGTAACGGGTGACGGTATTAACGATGCGCCTGCCTTAAAAGCGGCGGATGTCGGAGTTGCTATGGGGATCGCCGGAACGGAGGTCTCTAAAGAAGCGGCAGATATCGTTTTGTTAGATGACTCTTTCTCTACGATTGTCAGTGCGATCAAATGGGGACGAGGGATATATGAAAACTTCCAACGTTTTATTCAGTTCCAACTTACCGTAAATGTCGTAGCGTTTGTCACAGTAATTTTGGCAGAGCTGATGGGGTATAAGATGCCCTTTACGACGTTGCAGTTGTTATGGGTCAATATTATCATGGACGGGCCTCCAGCCTTAACCTTAGGTTTAGAACCGCCAAGAGAACATTTACTAGAAAAACAACCTATTAAGAGAAATGCCTCCATTGTTACCAAAGATATGTTGCTTAAAATTCTTTCCAATGGTTTGTTTATAGTGACCGCCTTACTCATGCTTATGAAAACACAAATCCTTGGTGGAACAGAAGCACAGCAATCGACCATTGTGTTTACATCGTTTGTCTTGTTCCAGCTTTGGAATGCCTTTAACAGTAGAGAGTTTGGGGTAACCAGTATTTTCCCCAATATTCATAGAAATAAATTAATGGTAGGGGTTGTCTTCCTAACATTCCTAGTTCAGATTCTTGTCACTCAGTTTGGTGGGCAAGTCTTTAAAACAGTACCACTGGAAGCTGCTCTATGGTTTAAGATCATAGCATTTACATTTAGCATTATCCTCTTTAGTGAATTCTTAAAACTGTTGATGAGAGGCTTTCGAGGAATTTTTTCTAATCCTCAAAAGGATTGAACGTTTTCAATGAACAAAAACAAAGGCTAGAGTTCATAATTATTAAGATCTTCTGCTAGATTGTTTTAGGTGCGCTGTATGGAATATTAAGATTCCGTATAGCGCATCTTCCATTAATTAGACAAGTATTCATGGGATACAGTTTACTTAAGATTATTTCAAAAGCCTTTATGAGGGGCAGTATTTAGCTAATCCAGTCCAAGATAAAGTAATGAAAGTCAAAATCACGGTATTATTGCAATAAAAGTGTGCCAGGTAATGCTAGGCAGAATACGGGCTATTTTACATATATTTAACACAAATAAAGGCTTCACTTTACATCGATATGTTACAATAAATTGAGACAATTCATATAAAAGAGCGACAGAAAAAGGGGTGTATATTTTTTGCAAAAAGTATATGTACTCGATTCAAGTGTGTTATTGCATGATCCTAACTCAATATTTCTATTCCAAGAAAATGAGGTAATTATCCCTTACGTGGTTTTAGAGGAGATAGAAAGTAAGAAACATCTCTTGGAGAATGTCGGACGAGCTGCCCGGGAGGCGATCCGTCATCTTGATCACTTACGGAACGACGGTCAACTTTCTCAGGGTGTCCTCTTGCCGAACGGGGGAAAGGTTCGGATCGAGTTAAATCATTACTCTAATGATGTTTTGCCAGTAAATTCGGATCTATCTTTGGCGGACAATCGGATTCTAGCGGTCTCCTTAAATTTATCTCGTGAAGAAAAACGCACCGTCATATTGGTTACCAAAGATATAGCCATGCGGGTTAAAGCGGATGCTTTGGGGATTTTAACTCAAGATTATTATAATGACAAAGTGGTGCTGCCCCCGATAATGGATGAGATCTTAATACTGAACTTAGAGGATGCCGAGGTTACTGCACTTTATAAAAATAAATGTCTTCCCTTACAAGTGCCCTTGCTGCCAAATCGCTGCGTGAAAGCAGTGTTGAGTGATGAATCAGTACTCCCTTTAGTTTCGTCTTCAACTGGGGAATCATTAGTCTATCAGATGGGTCCCAGTAACGCATCTTGGGATATTAGACCCAAGAATATGGAACAATCTTGGGCTTTGGAAATGCTCAACAATCCTGAGATTAAGTTGGTTAATTTAATGGGTCCGGCAGGCACAGGGAAAACTCTACTTGCTTTGGCGTGTGGCCTGGAACAAACAGTTCATGCGGAAATCTATCTTAGGTTGCTTTGCGCTCGGCCAATTGTTCCTTTTGGGAAAGATATTGGGTTTCTTCCTGGGGTGAAGGAGGACAAGGTTCGCCCTTATATGCAGCCGATTTATGATAATCTTGAATATTTACTTCGACCAAAGCGGGAGAAAGAGTGCGAAAGAGGCGGCGAATCTATTATTGACAGCGTCATTGACCTTCTCATCAAGAAACGGCAACTTGAAATTGAAGTCCTTACCTACATCCGGGGTCGAAGCATTCCTAATCAATTCATGATTATTGATGAGGCCCAGAACCTGTCTGCCCATGAAGTAAAGACGATTATTACACGTGCGGGTGAAGGAACGAAGATTGTGCTATGTGGAGATCCAGATCAAATTGATCATCCTTATTTGGATAAGGAGAGTAATGGGCTAGCCCATGTCGCTGCAAGGTTAAATGGTCAATCCTATTATGGACAGGTTCGACTGATCCATGGGGAGCGAAGCGAACTCGCGACTAGGACGGCAGGGCTATTGTAACTTCCGGAAGCAGGTAAAGTCCTAATAACGGCTTATCTATACGAAAGAACGAGAGACCCCGCCTTTTAATGCGGGATCCTATCGTTCTTTCGTTTTATGGGTGATGCTGGAAGACTCATCCGGATATTATCTAATCTGTTGGGAAATTCATTAAGTTATATGGCCGGACAGTGTGCATACTCTAGCGGTGGTGTTCCTAGCAAAATAAAGATATTATTCAAATGGTAGGACAGTGAAGCTGCCCGATTTGGGACTAGCCATTTATCATCAAGGAAATCATTGGGCCCAGTCCCTAGCGCAATACGCCAATCAGCTTCAGAAAGAAGTGGAACGCTTCAAGGTTTAGGGTCAGATATGAGAGAGATAACCCTGCACAGCAAACTGCAGGGTTATCTCTATTCAAAGGGAATTTCGGCGACTATAGGTTTCTGGAACGCTCAGAGGATTTGAAAAACTGGATTATTTAAATAATGTTTTTCAGAGGAACGCTGATGTTTTTATAGATGTTATCGGCAATGCCAATACCTTTGTATTGGAACCCAAGGTAATGAGCTTTGTTGGGTGCGAAAATGTTCCTTGTATCAACGATTAAGGGGGTTTTCATCATATTATAAACTGTCTTAAGCTCCAACTCCTTGAATTCCTGCCATTCTGTCATAACTATTAAACAATCAGCGTCTTTTATAGTATCCTCAATATTCTCGGAAAAAGTGACTCTTGAATTAAGCGGTTCTTCTAGATTCTTTACTACGGGATCAAAGACATGGATAGTAGTTTTTGTAGCTGTTAATTTCTCAAGTAAATGGATGGCAGGAGAGTTCCTCGTGTCATTGGTACCGGCTTTGAAGCTTAATCCTAAAATGGCTATTTTCGTATTTTCTACATCCTTGAGTTCACTCATAACATAACCGATGATGCTTTTGATCTGTATTCCATTGCGTTCCAATACCGCTTTCAACAGAGGCAGGTCGGTGTTTGCCTTACTCGCAAAACAAATTAGGGATTTCAAATCCTTGGTAAGGCATAGACCGCCAAAGCCGGGACCAGGGTTAAGGTAATGACTTCCTATCCGCTTATCGAGCTTCATGCCTCGAAGGATAGCATGGATATCGGCGTTAACCTTCTCGCTGATTTCCGAGATTTCGTTGATAAAGGAGAGTCTGGTAGCCAGGTAGGCATTGCAGGCATACTTAACCAGTTCCGAGCTCCTGGTATCGGTAAAAATCATCGGAGCATCGAAGGTGCTGTATAATTCCTTCATCACAACTTCGGATTCGGGGGTATCTATTCCAACAACGATTCGATCCGGATTCAGGAAATCACTGACTGCATTTCCTTCCCTAAGAAATTCCGGATTTGAAACCACGTCGAAGGGTATCATTGGGTTTTTCAGGTTATCCTTAATAATCATGCTAGCCATAGCACAAGTACCTACCGGTACTGTACTTTTGATAACAATGGTCTTGTAATAGTTCATATAACCTGCTACGAGCTTAAGCGCCAGAATCAGCTGGGACATGTCCGTTTCTCCGTTTTTGCTTTCAGGGGTACCGACTGCAATCATGATGATGTCAGATTCCCTGACAGCTGTTTTTATGTTGTTCGTGAATACTACTTTATTCCTGTCAGTAGCCGCTTTGAGCAGTTCATGAAGGCTTTCTTCGAAGATCGGGAGTTCACCGTTATTCAATTTATTGAGTTTACTAGAGTCACCGTCCATGCAGATTACATCATGACCGTGTACGGCCAGACCTAGGCCGGTAATCAGACCTACATATCCTGTGCCACCGATAATAGATATTTTCACCCGAAACTCCTCCTTATGCTGTTTGTGACAGTTTAGTTTGGCTATTTTCTAGGACTGAGCTATAATCGCTAACCAATTGATCGAATATGTAACTCCAGGATTTTGTAGCAGCGTGCTCTCGTGCGTTGGCTGCCAGTGATTCAATAAACTGTTTGTCTTCAGCCAGCTTGATGATGGCCCCGGCCAAGCTTGTAGCATCGCGGGGTGGGCACATCAAACCATTGTAGCCATTTTTTACATTGTCTTTAACTCCCCCGGAGTTTACCGCGATCACCGGTAATCCCGAAGCCATAGCTTCCAGCACGACGTTGCCGAAGGTTTTAGTGCCTGATGGGAAGACGAACACGTCACAGGATGCATACATAGCGGATAATTCTCGGCCTTTTAGGTATCCTGTAAACTTTACGTTATCGAAAGAACGCTCCTTCATTTGTTTAGCGTAAGGACCGTCACCAACAAAAACAAATTGAACCTTATCTGAATGGCTGGAGTTAACTATACCGATACTTTCCATTAAAATATCAAGGTTTTTTTCGGCAGCCAGTCTGCCGACATATAAGAAAATCATCTTATCATCAGCTTTCAGATGGTACCTGATGTTCAAGTTTTTATAGTTAGGGCTGAATGTGGATGTATCAATCCCCCTTGACCAGATACGCAGGTTTTCTATTCCTTTGCTTTCCAGGACGGTCCAAGTATCTTGAGAAGGGCAGAAATTTAGTTCACTAAATCCGTGGAACCATTTGAAGAGTCCCCAGACTATTCCCTCTAGGTATTCCAGGTTGTAATACTTGAGGTAGGCGTCGAAATTAGTATGAAAGGACGAAACAATGGGGATACCTCTGTCCCGCCCATATCTCAAGCCTGCCAAGCCTATTCCTAATGGGTCGGTAAGGTGAATAATATCAGGCTTGAATTTGTCTGCTACCCGGCATAAATTGGCATACGAAGGGATGGCAAGTCTGCACTCGGGATAGAAGGGTAGACTAATGCTTTTAAACCTGGCAACGGGTGAGTTTTCTGAACTTACAGGCTTCTCGTTAAAATGTGGAGCAAAAAACATATGCTTAATGTCCCGGTCGTTGAGATAATCACCTAATTTTTTCAGTGTGTTACTAACTCCGTTGATTTGGGGGAGGTATGTATCAGTAAAATAGGCTATCCTCATATTAAAACCCCCTTTATATGGCAATCTTTAACTCATGGTCAAGGCACAACGATAGTATGGAAACACAGACTAAAATACAAACCGTGAGGGCATTAGCCGTATCCAATTCAAAAGGCAATGAATTTTCTTTTATAGTTTTCAGATAATTATCATGTGCTTCCTCGATATAGGTAATAATCTTGTTTGCAGAGGACGGGATTTCGGTTGGCTTGATATAGGTGTGGCCTTTTACAACCTTTTTGCTTTTCCTAAAGTAGTATAAGAGTTGGAATTCATAGAGAAGATGTGACCTATGTTTACGTTCGAAGTATTCAGTATGGGCATAACAAAAAAAGTCCGAAAGATAATGGGTGATGACACCTATTCTTTCGGATACCTGTTTTGAACATCGTCTGGATTTGTTTAATCTGAGGGCAGTGAGTTTTTCGATTTCAGCCTGTACTAACTCCATGGTTGTGTGTTTGAAGTGAGGAATTTTAACGGATGAGGCTTCTAAATCCGGTTTCATATTTCCATACATGAAGCTGAAAGCGTCTATTTTTAAAGTTAATTCCTTTTCCACGGCATTGCGGATCGCTAGAGACAACCCCAAATGCATTACGATATTCATCACTTTCACTTCCTTATAAAATATTTGATTGATGAATCTAGTATAAATCATTAGTGTTAAGGTAGTTTTATAACTGTGTAAATCAAGAGTTAATTTACACAATTTTTTAGGTAATTTTTTGCTCTGTATGTAACACATTTAACTGGGTGTTTACAAAACGATAATCTGATTTTTACTTTGATATTGTAAGATTATTTGGATGAGGAATCGAAGTTGTGGAATTGAAAGGAGACAGATGACTATATGACCTGTAAAGAGGAACTGATCATCGCTGCTATATGGGGTAGGCCTTACCTGCTTCATAAGAATGTCCGTGTGTTTCGTGTTTCCCTCCGACCTAGGAAGGTCAAGGAAACAACTATCGCTACAGGTAGGAGCGAGCGGCTTAATATTGTTTAAGTCGCTTTTTAATTTGAGGATAATATATCGAGAATCTACTATAAAAATTAAGAAATGAGACGTGTATATGTGGGGACGTAACAATCCTGTATTTCGCTTTGATAATATGGTTACGCTTGCTAAGGGTAGTATCCCAGGTCAGGTAATTATCCAGTTCACAGATCGTTGTAATGCTAAATGCCCACAATGTGGAATGCGGATCACTGAAAACTTTGAACGCTCTAAAATGAATGCGGATGATATCAAGCGGGTCATTGATGCTGCAGCAGTCGGCGGAGTAAAGTCCTTATCTTTTACTGGCGGAGAAACCTGTCTCTATTATGATGAATTGATTTCCCTGATTTCTTACGCAGGAGATGCCGGAATTGAGTACATTCGTACAGGTACCAATGGTTTTATGTTCATGAATTCGGAGAAACCTGATTTTGCTGGACGCATTACTACAATTGCTGAATCCATGGCAAAAACCAATCTTCGTAATTTCTGGATCAGCATTGATTCCTCTGACCCGTCCATTCATGAGCACATGCGCGGTTTACCCGGTGTAATCTCTGGGATTAGAGCTGCCTTGCCCATTTTTCATGAACATGGTATCTATCCTTCAGCGAATTTGGGAATTAACAGAAATACAGGCGGGAAAATGAAGATTTCCTCTGAACTAGCCGAAAAAGACCCTGAAAAATATTATGAAGCATTCAAGAAGGCATTCTCAGAGTTCTATGCTTTTGTAGTAGAATTGGGTTTTACTATCGTCAATGCATGTTATCCAATGAGCATAGACGTACAGGAAGCTGGAGAACTGCGTGCTGTATATGCAGCAACATCTGAAGATGATATCGTAAGTTTTTCAGCAAAAGAAAAAATTTTAATCTTCAAAGCACTTTCTGATACTATTCCTCTCTACCGCTCCAAAATAAGGATTTTCACGCCGCGGGTATCGCTTTATGCCCTAATCAGGCAGTACCAGAATGATCGAGCTTTTAGCTACCCATGCCACGGTGGAATTGATTTAGAATACTTTAAGCTTTGGTTAGAAGATTTGAAATATTACCGTGCTTGCGACTATTATGACGGACGTAAGGCTCCGGATTATCAAAAGCTCAAGTCTTAAAGTTCAATGTAGCCATGGGTGAGCGCTTTCTCCAATTAGCTTTTGGAAGAAGCCAAACTGCCTTTTCTCTTATGCATACAGCCATAGATGGGGAACAAGGAGTTTGCTGGAAAGTTTTCTTTGCGGTAAACAGGAAAAATCTGTATAAAAATGGAAGGAAGTTTGTGTTGGCAGAAGTGTCCAGATAAGTTATAGTTTTAGAACAAGAAAGTATTTCAATGTTTTACTATTTTAACTTGATGGAGGACGCTATGCGTGACGATAAAGTTTATAATCTATCAAATATAGAGTTATTTTCTAATTTATCATCACCTGAATTAGCGGAGCTTGCGAGTGAATTTCAATGGGAGAACTATGATTTGGGCTCCGAAATTATCACGCAGGGACAGGAAAAACATTCCTTTTATATTCTGATCAAGGGAAAGACAGACGTAATGGTGAAAAAAGAAGGACAGCGTTTGTGGCGTGTCAGAACATTGGGCCCAGGGGATACCTTTGGGGCATTCTCTTTGCTTAATGGTAAGGCTTCGGAAATTACAATTCTTTGCCAGGAGGAATGTCAAGTTTTGGCGCTGGGGGCAGAGAGTTTTGCGCGCATGCTTCTGCGCTGGCCGAAACTATACCAAACGTTTATCGGACGATTAACAGAGGACCTGAATGAAGCAAACCTGATCTTATCTGAAGCCAAATATAAGGACATTCTACGGTCTACTTTGCAGCTTACCCAATATAAAGACAAGTTTTATGGACTTTGGGGAGGGGCTCGTACGACAGGAGAGGTTGAACGGAAGCTAGAAGAACTCGCTCACCCCAAGGGACATTTGCTATTAACTGGAGAACGGGGTACCGGTCGCCAGATGATGGCGTGGTACGTCCATCAACGCCAATCAGGGACAGATGCCCCTTTTGTTGTTGTGGACGGACGACGTTTTGACCAGCAGTGGAGGGACTTAATAACGGAGCCTGACAGTCAAGAGGACTCCACAGCCTTTCATGACTCCAATCTTTTCGATATTGCTGAGGGTGGAACTCTGTTTATACGCGAAATAAACCTGATATCTGCTCATACCCAGCTTAAGCTGGCCCAAGCCCTCAATCTACAGAAAAATAAATGCTTCGTCATCGGATGTTTAAATACGGAACCTGACGATATGGGACGAATTATTATTCCCGAACTTCGGGAATGCTTTGCCCATACTTATGAAATCACGCCCTTACGTATGCGTAAACGAGATATTCCTATCTTGGCACAAGGGTTTCTGGAGAAGTTGGCCCAGAAGAACCAGAGAAATGTCCCTACAATAAATCAAGAAGCTATCAAACTGTTACTTTCTCATCATTACAATCAAGGAAATGTATCAGAATTAATTCAAGTCATCGAGAGAGCTTTTTATATTGCGGACCAGGATGTAATAGGGTTAGAGCAGGTTTTTATTGGCCCAACCTCTAAACAAAACGGCAAAACCCTCAACCTTTTAGCTTGGCCCAAACTTGAGAAACTGCTTAAAAGTGGAATGCTAATTATGTGGTTACGACGTGCTACGGTTGTAGGGTTTAGCGCACTCATCATATTATTGCTCGTTTCTCCAGAAATTGCGGTAAGTACTAAAATATTCGCCTTAGTTTGGGGGTTATGGTGGCCAGCACTCGCTATTATTTCCCCTTTCCTAGGCAGACTGTGGTGCACTGTCTGCCCGTTTTCTGCGATTATGGATTTCGTGCAAAAAAGGTTTCACAAGAGTCGACCTATGCCAGAGTTTTTAATTAAATATGATTTTTTTCTGGTCAGTTTTTTGTTTCTCTTTATCTTCTGGATCGAAGTAATTACCGGGATGCGTTATAATCCTAGTTATACTGCCCTTTTGTTAATTTCAATCCAGGTTACTGCGATTCTTATTTCGATCCTCTTTCCACGCCATACTTGGTGTCGGCACTTGTGTCCTTTGGGAGGCTTTATCGGGACGGCTTCTATTGGTTCTATGTTGGAGGTTCGTGCGGATGCCACAGTTTGCTTGAATAAGTGCACTACCTTTGAGTGCTATGTTGGCAAGGGAAGTGTTCCTGGTTGTCCAATGTCTCAACATCTTCCCTTCTTAGACAATAATCTAGACTGCAAATTATGTTTTAACTGTGTGCGAAATTGTCCGAATGGTTCCGTGCAAGTTAATTTAAGGCTGGCAGGCCGAGAGGTATGGCATTTAGTCCGAGTAAACCAGGGATATGTTTTCTTTATCGGGGTAATGTTAGCAATATTAATTCCTCTTAACTACTTTGAACTCATCCAAAGGATATGGCCCACACATTGGACTGTATGGTTTAGTCTATTATTTTGGGGTTCAGGAATCGCTGGAGGAATTCTTGCTTGGCTGATCGCTAAACCCTTTAAAACAAAAGCGGCTTCCTTGCGTGTCAAGCTAGTTTTTGGCCTAACTCCTATTGTCCTCGCTGGACATATTATGTATCAAGTCGATTTTATCCCTGGTATCCGTTCCCTTTTACTAGGTGGAGGATATATTACTGCTGCAGGTCTGCAAACGTTTTATCTTCCTGCAACAGGTCTGGCTCAAGGGATTGCCGTCGCATTCGGGTTAGTGTTAACAGGCGTAACCGTGGCTATCCTTTTGATGCGTACTAAGAAAAAACATCGAACTTAAGAGACCAAAGGAACACTTTCTCCCGTAGATGTCAACTCTCACCGAAGCCGAAGCAAACTATAAACACCCACTTATGTGGGTGTCTCTAAACGTGGAAAATGAATTTCTAAAAGTTGAGGAGAAAGTATCTAGTAGGTTCAAAAAGGAGTGGTATTATGAGTTTTATTAAGGAATTTAAGGAGTTTGCTACTAAAGGTAATGTGATGGACCTGGCTGTAGGTATCATTATCGGAAGCGCTTTCGGAAAAATTGTATCATCACTTGTAGCAGATATCATTATGCCCCCGATTGGTCTTATTGTAGGGGGAATTAAATTTACCGATCTTAAGCTAGGGCTTAAAGATGCTGTAGTAGATGGTTCAGGAAAGGTGATTAAGGAGGCTGTCACCTTAAATATAGGAAACTTTATTCAGACGGCGTTTGACTTTTTGATTATTGCAGGTGCCATTTTCTTATTAGTCAAAGCAATGAATAAGTTTAATAGGAAAGAGCCTAAAGAACCACTCACTCCACCCGTCCCTAGTAAGGAAGTGCAGCTACTTACGGAGATTAGGGACCTTCTTCAGAAAAAGTCAATATGATTTCTTAGAGGCCTTTTAAGGTTTTTACTAAGTCCCTCAGATCTTTAGGAAAGGGAGCCCGAATTAAGATGGGAAGCCCAGTCGCAGGATGTAGGAAGGCATACACTAAGGAGTGTAGTGCTTGGCGAGTAATCAAAGTCTGTTCTCCGCCATAAAGATCATCCCCCAGCAAGGGATGTCCAAACCCCTCACAGTGGGCACGAATCTGATGGGTACGTCCAGTTTCTAAAACAAATTCAAGCAAAGTGACCTTCGGATAGCGATGGAGGACACGGAAATGTGTTCGAGCGGGCATACCCTGGGATCCGGTTTGGCGCTTGATAAAACTTTCAGGGGCAAATCCGAGGGGAGCGTCAATCGTTCCGTTCGATGCTAAGACGACTCCCTGAACAAAGCCGATGTAACGTTTATGGATATGCCCGCGTTCTAGTTGCCAACCAAGTTGTTGATGAGCGAATTGATTTTTAGCAATAACAACTACGCCAGAGGTGTTGCGATCAATCCGGTGAATTGGCCGATAGAGGCGATGTTCTCCTTTACGCTCCCAATAGCCGATGACTGCATTTCCTAAGGTGTTCGTCGGATAACGATGGTTGGGATGAACTACTTGTCCGACCGGCTTATTGACGGCTAAAAGGTATTCGTCTTCGAAGAGAACTTCGAGGGGAAGATCCTCGCCAGGAATGCTGGCTTCCTCGTCAGAAAAGAGTTGGATGGCTAATGTTTCTCCTTCTTTCCCTCGTGCAGTTAAATAGGTGAAACGTCCATCGACCCAAACGCGTTCCCCTTGCTTTAAACGTTGTAATAATTTAAGCGAAAAATGGAATTTATGGCGCAAGATACTAAGGTATTTTTGACCGGAGTCCTCTGCTCGTAGACGATATTCCCATAGTGAAGGTTGTCTGTTCATGCTACCTCCTATTGATGCTCTGCTTAAAAAATTCTGGACTAAAGCCGGCTTGAGTAACATACTTTTCTAAGATAAATGTGATAATAAAAGGAAATTCAAGAAATATGGAGAATATCTCCATAGTAAACAGCTTTGTTAGACTGAAATATTAGGAGGCCTACCATGAAAGATGCTCGTATCGAAAAACTAGCCGATTCTTTAATCAATTACTCGATTGCCCTTCAACCTGGCGAGAAAATCCTGATTGAGGTGTTTGGACCAGATATTCCACTCGCTCAAGCGCTTGTCAGATATGCCTATCAAGCGGGTGGTGTACCATTTCTGTCTATGGTTAATCATACCTTACTCCGTGAACTATTAAAAGAATTTACGGTTGAGCAGGCTGAGGCTATGACTCGCTGGGATCTTGCCCGCATGAAAGAGATGCAGGCCTATCTAGGAATTCGGGGTGGAGAAAATGCGAACGAATGGGCTGATATCCCTAGCGAGGCAATGAAGATATATGCTTCCCATTACCAAAAACCTGTGCATTCGGAGCAACGTGTGGGGCATACCCGTTGGTGTATTTTAAGATACCCTAACGCTTCAATGGCTCAGTTAGGAAACATGAGTATCGAAGGATTTGAAAATTTCTATTTTGACGTGTGTAACTTGGATTATTCCAAGATGTCTCGTGCTATGGATCCGTTAAAAGACCTTTTGGAGAAAACCGATCAGGTACGCATCGTCGGACCAGGAACTGATTTGACCTTCTCGATTAAAGGAATGTCAGCCATTAAGTGTGATGGACATGTAAATATTCCAGATGGGGAGATTTTTACGGCACCACTCAAAGATTCGGTTAATGGTCGAATCAGTTATAATACACCGTCTGTTTACCAAGGATTTACTTATGAAAATATTGTCTTGGAATTCGAAAGCGGAAAAATCGTTAAAGCGACTGCGAACGATACTAAACGGATAGAGTCCTTGTTTGATACAGATGAAGGTGCGCGTTACGTTGGTGAGTTTGCTATCGGAGTGAATCCATACATAAGTACTCCGATGAAAGATACCTTATTTGATGAAAAGATTGATGGGAGCTTTCATTTTACCCCTGGCTCCTGTTATGATGATTGTAACAATGGAAACAAATCTGCCATACACTGGGATTTAGTATGTATTCAAAGACCGGATTATGGTGGTGGAGAAATTTACTTCGATGAGATTTTAGTTCGCAAAGACGGACGCTTTGTCTTACCAGAACTTGAGAGTTTGAACCCTGAGAACCTAAAATCCTGAGGGATGAAGATTGAATATAATTCTAGATAAGGAGTTGATATCAACCGTCATGAAGGGTAAACGATTACGTTTGGTCTATAACCCTTACGCAGGTCGGCGAAAATTAACCAGACAACTCGATACAGTGATCCGCATTTTTCAAGAAAGCGGCTACGAGGTTTGTGTACATAGAGCATGTTCTCCTGAGGATATGGAACAAGTCGCGTCTCAAAGTAATGATGTAGACCGTTTCGTAATTGCTGGAGGAGATGGGAGTATTCATCAGGCGGTCAACGGGTTGCTGCAGATTCCAGAGGATCAACGTCCTGTGCTGGGTATTTTGCCCGTGGGGACGGCAAATGATTTAGCCTTCGCATTGCGGTTACCTAAAAGTATACCTGAAGCATGTAAAGTTATTGCCAAAGGAAATATTTTTCGCATGGATACTGGTCAGGTTAATGACCGATATTTTGTGAACGTGGCAAGTGCGGGGCTATTGACGGATGTTTCTCAAAAAGTAGATACCCGCGTTAAGAATACTCTTGGACAACTAGCGTATTTTCTCAAAGGAATTGAAACACTTCCTTTGTTTCGTCCATTCCATGTTGAGTTTGAGAAGGACGGGCAACAACATTCGGAAGAGGTTGTCTTGTTCTTGGCAGTAAATGGCCACTCGGTCGGGGGACTTCGGCAATTAGTACCAAGAGCTTCTCTGACCGACGGCAAGCTGGACATATTAATTGTTCTAGCATCTGGCTGGCCTGAAACAATCCGTCTTCTCCTCAACGTTTTGCGTAAAGAAAAAGTAGAGTCCGAAAAAATTATGGAATTTCAAACCACTGAGTTGACAGTTTACACAGATCGGGTCATTAAATCAGATCTTGACGGAGAATGCGGACCAGAAAGTGCATGGAAGGTTAAAACTGGGCCGAAAATTTCGGTACTTTGTTAAAAGCAAGAGGGCTTAAATAAGAGCGAGTAGAAAAGGGTGCCGATGGAGAAAATATCCTTGATGAAGCTTACGAGGTTCTCAAGTTGTATGCTTGATAGCTAACAGTAATGGAATGGAGGGATTTCATGACAGGCACATCCTTTCAACAGGAAATCTTAATTAAGCTCAGTGAGTTTAGCCCCGTCTACATGGTTGGTGGAGCAGTTCGTGATGCACAATGGGGAATTCCCTCCAAAGATGTGGATGCAGTTATGGCACTTTCCCTTCAAGAGATTCATAATTTAGTGTCTAATTGGGGGTATAACCCTCATCTAATGGGTGCTAAACAGGAGACGGTCAGTTTGTTCCAAGGGACAGAACGAGTGGACATCGTGTCGTTTGATGGAGAAATAGAATTAGATGCCCTCCGGAGGGATTTTACCTTAAATGCAGTTTACCAAGATGTAAGGACGGGAGAGATTAAAGATCCTTTAAATGGCCTCGAAGATTTAAAAAGTCGACGGCTTAAGGCCTGCGGGACTGCAGCGGACCGTTTTAGTGATGATCCGCTTAGAATACTACGTCTCGTTCGCCTAGCAGTCCGGAACAACTTGGAGATTGAGCCGGAGACTTGGCGGGCAGCGCTAGATCATATCCCACAACTCGAAAATGTCGCGGTGGAGCGAGTCACCGAGGAATTGGGGAGAATCCTTATTTTGGATGAGATTGATAAGGCCTTAGGGCTTCTCGATGACTTAGGGTACTTTCAAACGTATATTCCGGAACTAGCACGACTCAAAGGATTGGTGCAAAATCGCTACCATACCAAGGATGCTTGGGAACATACTCGCCAGGTTGTAAAAAATACGCCTTCCGTCGTCTTACTGCGCTTAGCGGCTTTATTTCATGATCTGGGAAAATGGGAAACAGCCAGTCGAGAGTGTTTTGTTTGGGGAACCCTTAAGCAGACAAACCAAGGTTATTCTGTTGATGATTTTAAATTGATAGGGAAAAACCTAGAGCACTGGAAGAATAAAATGGTAGAAGTCCATGGGGGAAGGTTAGATAACTACCCTGATACCATTGTCATAAAACGGATAAAACCAATGCAATACAAACTCAAAAAAACCTTTGAATGGGTTCCAGAAGGGAAGCGCCATTTTCTTCAACATGAAAAGGAAAGTGCCCGTTTGGTCAACCAAATCTTACCACGCTTTCGTTGGTCGATGGTTCTTCCCGGAGGAAGTCGTGGAGAACAAGAACTTCATTTTTTAGTCGGGCATCATATGTCGGGCACACTGGCCTTTATGACTAATTTAAAGGAAGACGTTCCAGATGCCAAGGTCATTAAAAAAAAGGCTCTCCGCTTTGCCTGGGAGATCGGTTGGGATGGGCAAAATTTTAAGACCCAAAGAGTCGAGAATCTGCTTAATTTATGGAGAGCAGATTTTCTGGGTGGGAAGCAGGACGCCGGAAAACATCAAGAACAGTTGGGCCGGATTCAGGGCGAAATCAGAAATTCGTGTACAGTCTTAATAGAACGCGCCAACTCCCTGAATTGGGGGTTTTTTGAAGAATTTGTCCATGGGAAAGGGCTGGAAGGGGAACGGTTTGGCCGCTTCAAAGAACAGGTCCGTTGGAAGATTATGATGGATACAAATCTTAGTCTGACAGATTTACAATTTCTTGAAAAAGAATACAGACTTTTTTGGCATAATAGTTAAGCAGTAGTTTTTTTGTAACTATAATTAGGGAATTAAGTACTAATTAGTGAAAAATAAATCTTGACTTAAAGAAATTATAAAATTAAAATTATAATGATTTCGATAAAGGGGGCTGAAGCTAATGGAAAAACGTTGGCGTTGTACCGTATGTGGGTATATACATACTGGCGATAATCCGCCGGATATTTGTCCAGTCTGTGGTGTTGATGCGAGTTTCTTTGAGCTTGTTACTGAAGAGGAAGCACTAAAATCATCAGAAATTAAACCGGCCACTAAGCCTGTTCTGGTGCAGCCAGACAAAGCAACTGCAATTCGTCAAGCACTCTACCGGATTTCCTACGGCCTTTTTATAATTACCGCTCAAGCTGAGGGCAAGGATAATGGTCAATGTGCAAACACTTGTTTTCAAATTACGTCAGAACCTGCTAAAATCGCAATTGGGATCAATAAACAAAACTATACCCATGAGCTTATCCAGAAGAGCGGTAAGTTTGGTGTTTCTGTATTAAGCCAAACAGGTCAGGACTATGCGCGAGGATTTGGATATCGATCGGGTCGGGATGTCAATAAGTTTGAGGGTTTGGCTGTGCACCGTGGAGAATCGGGAGTCTTATTACTAGCCGATGTGCTTGTGACTATGGAAGCAACTGTTACGGGGCAATTGGATGCAGGAACTCACACGTTATTTTTAGGGGACGTGACTGCAGGGGAGATCCTTCAAGAAGGAGATCCAATGACTTATGCCTTTTTTAGGGCATCCAAATAGTCAAATACTGCCGAAACATTATATACCCCTCGCAAAGATTGTGGGGGGCTATTTTTCATACTCTCAGGTTGTAAAGTATCGGGCAAGCTCAAGTTGATATGAAGCCTTGATTTATCCGAGGAGGAAAGGGCAAAATTGGATAAGCAACTGCAGTGGAAGAATAATATAAAAAAATGGGCATCTCAATTAGGGTTTGTCTCAATTGGGTTTACCAAAGCAGACATGATTGATGATTTAGCCCCTATGGTGCAAGCTCGGATTGATCAAGGGCTGGCGACACCTTTTGAAGATACGGAAATCCAGCGGCGGCTTGATCCTCGAGCAGTTTGGCGACTTTGCCAGACGGTTGTTGTCCTAGCCTATCCGCTCCCTTCTTCGCTTCCACCCCAAAAAGGAGAGGGTGTATTGGCACGCTCAGCAGTAGGAGGGGACTATCATCACGTCCTTGATCAGAAGATTAAGGCTTTAGTGGGTACGATGATTAGTAACAACTGGCAAGGAAACTTCGATTTCCAAGTGGATACCGGACCTTTGATTGAGCGTGGGTTTGCGGTACGAGCAGGGATTGGCTGGATTGGCCGAAATCAACAGTTGATTATTCCCAATTATGGTTCTTTTGTGACGCTGGCCATTCTTCTTTTGGACCAAACGTTTCCTCCAGATGCTGCGCTTAAAGCAGGTCAATGCGGAGCCTGTCAAAAATGTCTTCATGCCTGTCCCGCGCAGATCATTGGACAAGAACCTTTTGCCGCTAAACGTTGCATCTCTTACCTTACCCAGAGCAAGGAGGTGCTTACGGCAGAGGAACGCGGACAGCTGGGAACGCAAATATTCGGCTGCGATGTTTGTCAGGAAGTTTGTCCGCACAACCAAAAAAGAATGATGGAGGAGCAGGTGTTCCCAACCTCACTCCGGCGTGGTGTTGATTTACTGGAAACCCTTAATCTAACTAAAGGAGTGTTTCAACAACGCTTTAGAGCAACAGCGGCGGGATGGCGTGGTAAGGGCGTCCTGCAGAGAAACGCCTTTTTAGCCATGCGGAATGTTCAAGATGACCGTTTTGAATCGTGGTTAGCTAAACGCGAAAAGGATAGATCTTTGCCCCCTATCATTATTCCTTATGATAACCATTTATAATTTAGGGTTCACTGGTGATGTGTTAAATATTTCGGCAAATCGTTTGATTTCGTCAACCTTAAGATTAGACACATCACTGGTTACACCAGCAACCTTTTTCACGATTTGACGTTCAAAAAAGTTCATGTTTGAGACAATGAATTCCCCACCAAATAGTCCCTTCGCGATAGCATGATCTCTGATTTCCTTTGGATAAGCAGTTTCAAATTGTTTCTTAGATTTTTCTCCTTCATACATACAGCAGAGAAATAAACCTAGTTGCTTGGTCATAAGAAGGCTTTGATTTTGCTTGAGGAATTGTTTGACTCTCGATTTAACAGAACCTGCATAAATAGAACTTCCTAGGATGATGGACTTGTAGCTGGCTAAATTGGGGTTTGAGCACTTCTTGAGGTTGACTAATTCAACCTCACCCTTGAGTTGCTCCTGGAGTAATTGAGCAGCTTTTTCTGTTGTCCCGTGAGAAGTGGAGAAGACAATGATTGTTTTCAAGACGATCTCTCCTTAGCCAATAAGATATTGATTCTCTCATTATATAATGGATGTAGTTGTATTTATACTTATATGAACATGGTTCGAGAAGAAATAAAGCGAACAGGCACAGCGGTCGATTAACCAAGGTGCCTGTTCGCTTATTCGTTCATTTTAGTTGTAGGGTTCGTGATAGTTTCTTTATAGATTTGCTAATCTTTGCTCGACAAAACGCGTAATTCGTTTAAGGGCCTCCAGAAGTTGTTCAGTGGAATAGGCATAGGAACACCGAATATGTCCTTCTCCGGACGGTCCAAATGCCGTCCCAGGAACTACCGCGACCTTTTCGCTTTTGAGGAGTTGTTCGGCAAACTCCTCAGAGGATAATCTGGTCTTGGAAATATCGGGGAAGACGTAAAAGGCTCCTAAGGGTTCGAAACAGTCAAGCCCCATTTGCCGGAAGCCGTGAACCATCAGGCGGCGTCTCCGATCGTATTCAGTGACCATGTCGTTTTTAGCATCAGTGGCGGAACGCAAGGCCTCTAAGGCAGAGATTTGGCCCATGATCGGGGCACAGAGCATTGTGTATTGATGAATCTTTGTCATGCCACCTATGAGATGGGCGTTCCCTGCGACATAGCCGATTCTCCAGCCCGTCATGGCATAAGATTTTGAGAATCCGCTGACAAAGAGTGTGCGGTCGCGCATACCGGGTAAGCTGGCAAATGAGACATGGGTTCCGTCATAAGTAAGATCAGAATAAATATCATCCGCAAGGACGAGAAGATTATGCTTTTCTACAAACTCTGCGATTGGGAGAAGGTCCTCCCGAGTCATGATTGCGCCAGTCGGGTTATTCGGGAAGGATAGAACGAGAAGCTTCGCTTTGGGGGTATATACTTTGTCTAATTCTTCCACCCTTAAACGAAAATCGTCTTTAGCAAGGGTTGGTACGAAGCGAACACTGGCCCCAGCCAATATTGCGCAAGGGGCATAGGATACATAGGATGGATCAGGAACTAAGACGACATCTCCAGCATCGAGGACAGCTCTCATCACTAGGTCAACAGCCTCGCTGGCTCCAGTGGTGATGAGAATTTCATCAAGTGGAGCATAGGAAAGGCCCAAAGTTCTCGATAAATGGTGGGAAAGTTCCTCACGCAATTCAAAGAGGCCAGCATTACTTGTATACATTGTCTGACCCTGTTCTAAGGAAAAGATGCCACTTTCCCGTATGGTCCAAGGGGTTACAAAGTCGGGTTCTCCCACCCCTAGCGAAATTACGTCTTTCATGGTTGCTACGAGATCAAAAAACTTCCGGATCCCCGAAGGGGGAAGAGTAGCGACATGGGAGGCAAGATACTTTTTCATGGCGAGACCACGAGACGTTGAATTGTCTCTTCCTCTCCCATAAGCTCGACACCGTCTTGCTTATAGCGGCGAAGTAAAAAATGGGTTGCTGTACTTTGAACGTGCTCATGAGGAGCTAGCTTTTCAGCAACAAACAGGGCGACATCTTGCATTGTTTTGCCTTCAACGAGCAAAGCTAGGTCAAATCCACCGGACATTAGAAACAAAGAGGTTATCTCTGGGTATTTTTGTAACCGTTTAGCAATTTTGTCAAAACCGTAACCCCGCTGGGGTAATACTCTAACTTCAATCAAAGCGGTAACCTTCTCCTCGCCAGTGCGAGCCCAGTTAATCATTGGTTGATAGCCAACGATTACTTTATCCTTTTCCCATTCACTGATTCTACTTCTGACGTAGTCAGGCGACAATCCCGTTTGGATGGAAAGCTCCTCAGGTTTTAAACGACAATCTTGCGCGATGAGTTTCAGCAGTCTGCGATCTTGGTCAGTGAGCATCTGATCCCCCTCTTTAATTGTTATTAACATGTAAATTATCATAACACGTTTTTCTGTGGATTTCAGTGGGTATTATCAATGGTTCCGGAAAATCTGTAAAAATTTGAAGAACTATACTTCAGATGGAGTAAAAAACTTCACCTGAAGAAAGTTTTCTATAGTCAGTATTAGACAGAAGCGCTCGTTGAATTAAGAAGTCCCCCGGCCAGAAGGATTGTAGCTTGTCGTTCGGTGAGATCATGTTTAACTAAGACAGGGACTGGGTCATTATCTATGGTAACGGCAAAAGGTTCAGACGAGTAAATGGCCTGATGAAGGCCTGATAGGTGTAAAATCGTCCCGGGCTGAATACGATCCAAATCTTTTTCTTGGACGAAGGTAAGGGGTAGAATGCCAAAATTAATCAGGTTTGCACGGTGGATACGGGCAAAACTTTGGACTAAGACGACACGCAGTCCTAAGGACATAGGAGCAAGAGCGGCATGTTCACGGCTAGAGCCTTGACCATAATTGTGGCCTCCGACAATGACACTTTGCTTGAAGGCTTTTGCTTTTGCTGCAAACTGTTTATCGATCTTATGAAAGGTGAATTCAGAGATGGCTGGGATATTGGAGCGGAGGGGTAGGATTTTAGAACCGGCGGGCATGATATCATCCGTCGTAATGTTGTTGCCAAGCTTTAAAATAACGGGCAAGTCAAGAACATCGTCTAAGGCAGGGGCTAGAGGTAGAGGTTGAATATTCGGGCCGCGTCGAATTGGGGTATTTGGATCACCAGGGGGTAAAATCATACTGTCATCAATTCGAAACCGCTCTGGAAACTCCACAAGGGGTGAGATTTCCAAGGTGCGAGGATCGGTTATGAAGCCCGTCAAAGCACAAGCTGCTGCCACTTCCGGGCTTGCCAAAAAGACGGAAGCATCTTGAGTGCCACTTCGACCCTCGAAATTTCGGTTAAAGGTTCGGACGGAGACCGCTTTAGAGATGGGAGACTGTCCCATGCCAATGCACGGACCACAGGTTGATTCAAGCAGTCGTGCGCCACTATCGAGAAGATCCGTCAAAGCACCATTACTGGAGAGCATGCTTAAGACTTGACGTGATCCAGGGGAAATGACTAAGCTTACGTCCGGATGAACGTGTTTTCCTTTTAAGATTTGACTGACGCGCATCAGATCTTGATAGGATGAGTTCGTACAACTTCCAATGGCGACTTGATTAACAGGTGTAGCTGAGTGTTCGCTGACTGGGACCACGTTGTCTGGGCTATGCGGTTGTGCGATTAGTGGAACCAGTAAGGAAAGATCAATTGCCAGTTCTTCATCATAGGAGGCATCGTCATCGGCAAAGAGAGGCACATAGTCCTCCGCTCTTCCTTGGGCTTCTAAAAATTTAAGAGTTTGTTCGTCACTGGGAAAGATTGAAGAAGACGCCCCTAATTCAGCGCCCATATTTGTGATAGTAGAGCGTTCGGGAACTGTCAGGGTTTTCACACCCGGTCCAGCGTACTCAATAATTTTCCCTACGCCTCCTTTTACGGTGAGGGTACGGAGAATTTCCAAGATGATATCTTTGGCTGAGACCCAATCCGAAAGTTGACCAGTCAGCCAGACCCGAAGCACCTTAGGTTTGGGAAGGTAAAAAGCTCCGCCACCCATGGCTACGGCAACATCTAAACCCCCGGCACCCATAGCGAGCATCCCCATACCACCGGCAGTAGGGGTATGGCTATCCGAGCCTAGCAGAGTTTTGCCAGGTTTGGCGAAGCGTTCTAGATGGACTTGGTGACAAATTCCGTTTCCAGGTCGAGAAAAATACGCACCAAAGCGGGCGGCAGTACTTTGCAGAAACGCGTGGTCATCTGCATTTTCAAACCCTGTCTGGAGAGTATTATGATCTATATAACTCACCGAGCACTCGGTTTGTACTCTAGAAAGGTTCATGGCCTCAAATTGTAAGTAGGCCATCGTTCCTGTGGCGTCTTGGGTTAGGGTTTGATCAATACGGAGCGCGATCTCATTTCCTTTTTGCAAGTCTCCGGATACCAAGTGGGATGAAAGTATTTTTTGTGTCAGATTTTGGCCCATGCTAATTCCTCCTTTGAAGATGTTATTAACTTTATCAAAAATGACTAGGAACATCTAGAGGTTTCGGTAAAGTATACAGAATATCTGCTAAAACAAACTAATCTTTCTCCCCAATCTGATCTATTGTAAGATGTTCTCCAAGATTGCAGGATGCAAAGGGCTCTAATAAATGAATTAAGGTTATGATATAAACTAAGGGGGACTTCGCTTACCCCTCCGTGCACTGTGGTTAGGTCATTGGAAACTTTACTGAGGACTCTGTGTTCCACTTCGGCGTAGATGTTTTGTGATAAATACTTATTCAATTTAAGTCTCGACATAGGAGCAAGAGTTGCTGCCTTAGGAAGGCTATTATAGTAGTAGGCATAATCTTGGGATTAGTGGAAGTGCTATAGACGTGGATGTCTACTCGGCAAGGAAATGGTGGGAAAGAGTAGGTATTTGTAAAGATAAGTGACAAGTTTCCATATTATTAGTTTGGGTTTGTCAGAATTTTAGGTTATAATAGTTTGGATAGTCGTTGAGACTTCGCTTAATTCTAAGAAGACACTGGGAGGAATTATGCTATGCCAATGTATGAATTCGGGTGCCCGAGCTGTGGGGTTGTGACCACTGAATTGTGTAGAATGGGAGAAAACGGTGAGTGCCTGACTTGTAGCGAGTGTGGGAACACGGGGCTCATGAAACACATCTCTGGATTTGCAAGTTTAGGAGTTCCGGGAGGATTTGGGGGCGGACGTTGTTCGCAAGGGTGTCACGGAAATTGTACAGGCTGTCAGTGAAAGGGGTACCAGATTTTTGAACAAGCGACTTAATATTGTCTTAGTTGAGCCAGAAATCCCACCCAATACGGGGAACGTCGCTCGACTTTGCGCTGCGACTGGAGCTACACTACATTTAGTAAAACCATTAGGTTTTAGCATTGATGACAAGCAACTAAAACGTGCTGGATTAGACTACTGGCACCTTCTAGATATCGTTATTTACGAAAATTTTGCCGAGTTTGAGGAAAAGAATCCTGTGGGTACTCGCTACTTAGCTACGACAAAAGGTGGAAAATCCTATACCGAACTCTTATATGATGATGGAGGATACTTGCTTTTTGGCAAGGAAACCAAAGGGTTGGATCCTGAAATTCTTGCGCGTTACCCAGAAACAGCCATTCGCCTGCCAATGCGCGCAGACGCCCGTTCTCTAAATTTATCAAATTCAGTTGCGGTTATTGTGTATGAAGTATTGCGTCAATGGGATTTCCCAGATCTCGTCTAGAATCAAGGATCGACCTGCTGTTAATCGGGTAAGGAAACTAGAAGTCTTTTTACGTACGAAAGGGGAAGCATAATAGTGACAAATTCTAAAGTAGCAATTATAGATCGTGCAAAGGCAAATGAGAATTCTTTCCCTGGGGATTGTCTAGTAAAGGCGGTTGAAAAACAATCATGACATATGGGTTGACCTTTCTTATGGGCTTAGTAATTGCCGTGTTTGCAACTCCGATTACCATCATACTGGCGAAAAGGTGGGGCGCAATAGCTCATCCAGGTGGACGACACGTCCACAGTCGACCGATTCCCCGGCTTGGTGGATTGGCAATCTATGCTGCGTTTTGGATCGCGGCCATAGTGACACAGGTATGGGATAAACTAATTTGGGGGTTGTTCATAGGTAGCACCATCATTTTGGTAGTGGGTATTTGGGATGATATCCGTGAAATCCGCCCTTTGCATAAGCTTTATTGGCAAATCGCGGCTGTGGGGGTGCTTCTCCCCTTTGGGTTTTCCATGAATAGTATCTCGCTACCCTTTATCGATCCCATCGTTTTTAAAGATTATGGGCTAAGTGCCATCGGCCTTATTTTAATGATCTTTTGGGTGGTAGGGCTGGTAAACACTGTTAATGTCTCGGATGGTCTAGATGGGCTTGCCGCTGGAATATGTTTTATAGTGACTTTGCTTTTGTTTTGGTCTGCTAATCGGATTCATGAATTATCCGCAGCCAATCTTATGCTTGCGTTAGCGGGTGCCCTGCTTGGTTTTCTGTTCTTTAATTTCCCCCCCGCACGAGTTTTTATGGGAGATTCAGGGAGTATGTTCCTCGGGTATATCATCGGCGGAATTTCCATCATGGGGCTACTCAAAACGGCTACGATTTTAGGATTAGTATTTCCACTTCTTGTCTTAGGCATGCCGGTTACAGATTTGACCTTTGCCATTATTCGGCGAAAATTGCGAGGGCAATCCATTGCGAAGGCTGATCGAGGGCACTTGCACCATCGTTTACTGGATGCAGGGTTTACTCACCGCCAGGCTGTGGTATTAATGTATGGGATCAGTGCTTGTTTCGGCTTGGCAGCGGTGTTAGGAGCCAAGGGACAATGGATTTGGGCTTTAGTGGTACTTTGCGTAGTATTTGCCTTGTTAATCATGATTCTTATGCGCCGAGCCGCAAGGCTTACAGTGTTTAGCCGACGGCATTCTAAGTAAAAACTCATCCATCCACTTACACTTCTTTTTCTAACCATGCATATGATGGTCAGAAAGGGGGTATAAGTATGCCATTAAATGTATTTGCCTTTTATAATGGCTTAACCGAACAAGCTAAGGGTTATCCTTATC
Organism: Desulfosporosinus sp. BICA1-9; assembly: GCF_000802135.1. Taxonomy (NCBI): domain Bacteria; kingdom Bacillati; phylum Bacillota; class Clostridia; order Eubacteriales; family Desulfitobacteriaceae; genus Desulfosporosinus; species Desulfosporosinus sp. BICA1-9. Next base: position 20,679 of record NZ_JUEE01000243.1, on the reverse strand, counting down.
TTAAACGCTATGGGAATATCATTAAAGAATTAGCACTTTTTGAGGTAGCAATCGAGAACGATGGGACTCTTCGTGGGCGTCCAAGTCGGAGACTTATTAATGAAGCCCATGCAATGGGAATTAGAGTCTCCTTAGTGGTTAGCAATCTTACTAAGCAAGGTCAGTTTTCGACCACTTTAATGAGTCGTCTGGTGCGAGACCAAGAATTTGCTACCCTTGTTTGGCGGAACATAAGAGATGTCTTGGTTGATTATCAATTGGATGGGGTTAATCTTGATTTAGAAAAAACAGCCCCTGCAGACCGTCGACTTTTTAGCCAGCTGATTCAAACGTGGTCAAGGTTATTTCAAAGAGCAAATTTCATAGTTTCGATTGATGTTCCGGCGAAGACTGAAAGTGATCCGCTGAACGTCTGGAGGGGGTCATTTGAGTATAAGTCAATTGGCCAGTCCTTTGATGAAGTGATTCTCATGACTTACGAAGAGCATTGGGGAGGAAGCCCTCCCGGATCGGTTGCTTCCTTGTCCTGGGTTACGCAGGTTTTAAATTACGCCATAGCCAATATTGCCCGAGATAAAATCTTTATGGGTATTCCCCTTTACGGATATGATTGGCCAGAGGGAGGGACCGGAAAAGCGATTAGCTATCAACGCGCTATTGAGCTTGCACAGCGACAGGGTGCACCCCTACAATGGGATGCAACACAACATAGTACTTTTTTCCGTTATGAGACAGGGGGAGTTCGACATACAGTCTATTTCGAAGACCCTCGAAGCCTCAGAGAAAAATTAGAGCTTGCAGAACAAAAGGGTATTCGTGGTGTCGCACTGTGGGAAATGAACCTAAGTTATCCTCGTTTCTGGGAGGTACTTCAAATGTATGTAAAACGTTAAAAGTGATAGGAGGTTCTTAAGAATGCGTATCCACTTCCATGGACATGCCTGCTTTGAAATAGTAGGGGAAGCAGGAAGAATCCTTATTGATCCCTTTTTAACGGGTAACCCAAGGGCAACGGCTAAACCAGGCGACTTTCTTCAGCTTGATGCTATCTTGGTTACTCATGGACATAATGACCATTTAGGGGATGCCATATATTTGTCTAAGCAGACAGAAGCCTCCATTATTGCAGTTTATGAATTGGCTATGTACTGTCAGAATCAAGGCGCTAAGACGCATGCTATGCACATAGGAGGTAAGCACCAGTTTCCCTTTGGATGGGTTAAGCTTACCCAAGCCTTACATGGATCCGGGATAGAGAGTTCAGACGGAAAGACGATGATCTATGGTGGTCCACCCTGTGGATTTTTACTCCAGATGGAAGGAAAATGGCTATATCATGCAGGAGATACTGGATTATTCGGGGATATGGAACTGATCGGTCGCCGCTATCCGATTGAAGTTGCTATGCTTCCGATCGGGGATAATTATGTGATGGGGGTGGAGGAAGCAGTCCATGCTTCGCAATTGTTACGTCCTAAAGTGGTTATTCCGATGCATTATGATACGTTCCCTGTCATTGCTCAAGATGTAGGAGAGTTTTTGCATCTCCTGCAGCGCAGGGTTCCAGAGAGCCAGGGAAAGGCGCTCAGACCTGGAGAGGCCTTTGAAGTCTAAATAATAAATATTTTGACCATCCCGCTTGAGATCAAGCGGGATATTTTTATCCAGAAATGGTCAAACTTAAAACGAGGAGTGAATGATTATTTAAAAGTTTAGGAGATGACTTTGATGACAAGAAAAATGTGCTCGCTTCGTTGTCTTTATGGAGTTGATGGTCGCTGTCGTTTGGAACACCTAATCGGAGAACGGGGCCCGAATTGTCCTCATTATGAGGAAGATTTCAACATCATGAGTAGGGGGAGGATCTAAGTGAAACAGACGAAACCGAGAGTTAAGCGAATAGATCCTCTTGAACCATTAAAAATGGAAATAGCGGCTGAATTGGGTTTGCTTGATCAGATTCACAGTAATGGCTGGCATTCTTTGAGCGCTAAGGAGGCAGGACGAATCGGAGGTCTTATGACTCAGAGACGACGAAAAGATAGTTAATGTTCGACATGTAATAACACAGAACATAGTTGAATAATGAATCTTGTGATATAATTATAGACTGTATAGTAATAAGTAGGGAGAGTTTTTTAAGTTGACAAAGCATCAACAAATTTTAACCTTTATTAAACGTCTGGCAATTGGCAGTAAAGTATCTGTTCGTTTTATTGCTAAAGAATTGGATGTCAGTGAAGGAACAGCGTATCGGGCTATTAAAGAGGCTGAGGCCAAGGGATTTGTCCGTTCGATTCCAAAAGTGGGTACGATTCGAATTGAAGGGGTCAAAGAGCGACAAATTGAAGATTTGACATTGCGTGAAGTTTCACAGATAGCCGAAGGCGTGGTTATCTGCGGCTTTGATTATCTTGATCGCTCTCCAAATAAGTTTCTTATTGCAGCGATGGAAATAGATTCCATGGATCGTTTCCTTGAAGATGGAGCGCTATGCATTGTTGGAAATCGTCAAGATGTCCAAATGTATGTCTTGAAACATAATGCTTCACTCTTAATCACAGGGGGATTAGAACCGGACGAAGAAGTAGTCGCCTTAGCACGACAAAATCAATTAGTCATTATTCAATCTCCCTACGATACCTTTTCAGTCACTACGATGATTAATCGTGCTCTTTATGATCGATTAATCCAAAAAGAACTGATTTTAGTTGAGGACATCATGGTGAAAGATGTCAGTTATTTGACAGTAGATGCCACAGTAGATGATTGGCGAAAACTATCACAAACCACGGATCATAGCCGGTTCCCAGTGGTGGATAATGACATGATGTTGACCGGAATCGTATCTGCTTTAGATGTGGCAGGGGCAGACGTTAAAACAAGAATTGTTGACGTTATGAGTACTAACCCTTTTCTAGTAGGGCGAGACGATCCTGTTACCCATATTTCTCGAATTATGGTTTGGGAAGGCTGGGAAATTGCGGTCGTTGCAGATCAGGGTAAACTTATTGGAATCTTAAGCTTACAAGACGTCATTGAGGCCTACCAGCAAGTCCAAAAGCAGCCTCAGTTTGGTGAAACGGTGGATAACTTGGTATTAAGTGGGTTCCGGTACGTGGATGATGCAGAGCATCTCACGATTGAAGGGGAAATTACCAATGCCATGGTCAATGACTATGGCTCGGCAAGTTGCGGAGTAATCGTCACAGTGATGAATATGGCTGGTTATATTGGGTTGCGCAAGAAGTATCGACTGGATGCCATCACAGAAAACTTCACGCTCTATCAACTTCAACCGATTGCGGTAGGGACGGAAATCAAGGTCACGGCTAAGCTATTGTTAGTAGCCAAGAGACATTGCAATATAGAAGTGGAAGTCACAGTTAAGGATGCTGTGGTGGCCAAAGGTCTGATGACGGCTAGAATCGGGGATAAGAAGCTCGTCGGCTAAACCGTAATACACAAACTAGTGCAAAAGGGTTGTAACATAACTTGTTTTTCCAGTTTGTTACAACCCATTTATAGAATTAGGGTGAATGCTTTTTACAGGGATGTGAAGTGGACATGGCAGATAAAGAAATCTTAAGTGGAGAAGTTGGGTTTGTTCACTTACATAATCATACTGAATTTAGCTTACTCGACGGAGCAGCTCGGATCAAGAACTTGGTCAAGCGTGCGGTCGAGTTAAATATGTCGGCGTTAGCCATTACAGATCACGGGGTCATGTATGGGGTCATCGACTTTTACAAAGCCTGCCACGAAGCAGGGATCAAACCGATTATTGGCTGCGAAGTTTATGTCGCTCCTCATAAACGGTCGGATCGAACGCCTGGGAAAGACGATACTAATTATCACTTGGTTTTACTTGCTGAGAATGAAGAAGGGTATCGCAACCTGATTCGGCTGGTTTCTATGGCCCATACGGAAGGGTTTTACTATAAACCTCGCGTAGATAAAGAAATTCTTCGCGAGCATGCTAAGGGAATCATTGCCCTAAGTGCTTGTTTGGCTGGGGAAGTAGCGGATTACCTAGTGCATGATCAATTGGAGACGGCTGTTCAAAGTTCTCTAGACTATGAGAGTATTTTTGGCAAGGGGAATTTCTTTCTTGAACTTCAGGATCATGGTTTAGAGGAACAGCGTAAAGTCATCTTAGGAATGTGGAAGGTACATGAACTCACGGGGATTCCGATGGTGGCTACGAATGATGTACATTATGTGAGGCACGAAGATGCCTTTGTTCAAGACGCGTTGCTTTGTATCCAAACGGGAAAAACATTAGCGGATACTTCCCGGATGCGTTTTTCCAGTCAGGAATTCTTTCTAAAATCCGAACAGGAAATGGCCTTGCTATTCGGTGAACACCCAGAATTATTGACGAATACTTCGGAAATCGCTAAACGGTGTCAGGTGGATTTTCAGTTTGGAGACAACCATTTGCCAGACTTTGAGGTTCCACCAGGGATTACTCTTGATGGTTTTCTTGAAACAGAATGCCGCAAGGCTTTTCCTCGTTTTTATCCCCAAATGACTGAACGAGAACGAGAACGTTTAGATTATGAACTACAAGTCATTTTTCAGACGGGTTTCTCAGGATATTTCTTGATTGTAGCGGATTTTTGCCGTTTTGCTAAAGAAAATGGTGTGGCTGTCGGGCCGGGGCGAGGGTCTGCCGCCGCGAGTATGGTTGCTTATTTGCTAGGGATTACGTCGGTTGAACCGCTCCGCCATGACCTCCTCTTTGAACGATTTTTAAATCCGGATCGTATTTCAATGCCGGATATTGACATAGATTTTGACCCGGACGGCCGAGAACGTGTGATCCGTTATGTCATGGAAAAATACGGTGTGGATAAAGTATGTCAAATCATCACTTTTGGAACCATGGGAGCTAAAGCGGCTATCCGAGATGGAGGGCGAGTTTTGGGGATCCCTTTATTTCGGGTCGATAAAGTGGCCAAAGCAATTCCTTCGGACTTAGGGATGACTTTAGAGAAGGCCTTAAGTGTATCGCCTGATTTGGCCAGGATGGTCGAAGAAGATGAAGAGATTAATCGACTTTACACCTTAGCAAGATCTCTCGAAGGGATGACTCGACACGCTTCCACCCATGCCGCAGGGATTGTCATTGCCAAGGAACCTCTTATGAATTATCTTCCCTTGCAAAGAACTTCAGAGGACTTTGTTATGACTCAATTTCCAATGAAAGCTGTTGAGGAGATTGGGCTTCTAAAAATGGACTTTCTGGGTTTGCGAAACTTAACAATACTGCAAGAAGCTGTGCGACGGATCGAGGAAACTAAAGGGATCAAGCTTGATCTGGAAACCTTGCCCTTGGATGATACGAAGACATATACGCTTTTGGCGTCGGGTAATAGCACGGGCATCTTTCAGCTGGAAAGCGGTGGTATGCGGGCGATCCTTAAGGACCTTAAGCCCTCTTGTTTTGAAGATATTATTGCTGTCGTAGCTTTATATCGGCCTGGCCCGATGGAACAGATCCCGGAATTTATCCGCCGCAAACAAGGTGGTAACATTACTTATCTCCACCCTAAGTTAGAACCCATTCTTAAATCAACCTACGGGGTTATTGTCTATCAGGAACAAGTCATGCAAATTGCCCGTGATCTTGGCGGTTATTCACTGGGTCGAGCGGATCTTCTCCGTCGAGCCATGGGGAAAAAGAAAAAAGAAATCATGGCAGAGGAACGTCAGAACTTTATTCATGGGTTACAAGCTGAAGACGGAGGTTGGATTATCGCAGGGGCCCTGCGGATCGGGTTGACTCTCAAAGATGCGGAAGAAATCTTCGATCTAATGGCCAAGTTTGCCGAATATGGCTTTAATAAGGGACATGCCACTGCTTATGCTGTGATTTCCTATCATACGGCCTATTTAAAAGCAAACTATCCCTTAGAGTTCATGGCGGCGCTTATCAGCACTGTCATGGGATCGTCGGATAAGGTATCCTACTATATTCAGGATGCTCGGGTGAGCGGCATACAAGTGCTCCCTCCGGATGTTCAGTATAGTCAAGTTGGGTTTTCCATAGAAGAGCAAGCGATTCGGTTTGGATTGGGTGCTATTCGCAATGTGGGAGTCAATGTCGTGGAGAAGATTTTAGAAGCACGAAAAGAAGGGCTTTTTAAATCCCTCGATGATTTCTGTATGCGCGTTGACCATAAAGTTTTAAATCGTCGCGTTCTAGAAAGTTTGGTCCGTTCTGGATCATTTAGCTCATTCTGTTCACGGGCTCAGGCGATGGCTGTTTTGGACCAAGTGTTAGACACGGCTTCACGTCGCCAAAAAGATCGGCTTTCAGGCCAGTTTTCACTGTTCGATTTAGATGAAGATATAAATAACGGGATAAGCTTACCTCAAGTTCCGGATTTCTTAGATCGCGAGATCCTCGATATGGAGAAAGAATACCTAGGCCTCTATTTAAGCGGGCATCCGCTGTCTTCGGTTCTGCCACAAATTCAGCCGTATATGTCATCGGATATTCTCACGTGCTTAGAAGGTGAAGAGGAGAAGAAAGTGGCTCTCGGAGGTTTAGTGTCGGGATTTCGGCAGAATGTGACTAAAAAAGGTGAGATGATGGCTAGTTTCGTACTGGAAGACTTAACTGGAGGGATCGAGGTTTTGGTTTTTCCACGGGTCTATGCGCAAACTGGCTTATTCCGCAATGACCAAGTAGTGGTCGTAGTAGGCAGGTATAATATTCGAGATGACGAAAAAAAAATCTTTGCCGAAAAAATCACGAGGCTTGAAGACTTAGGACCAGCACAGTCCTCTCAACCACCAAGTAGAAATAAATTAAATTTGAGCGTAGAACCTCATGCAAATGGTAACGGTAAAACGTATAAGACAGTGGGAAAGCGTCTTTTTCTAAGATTTACAAACGAGCAAAGTGAGCTTATGCCAGTGGTCTTGGGACTGTTAAAGCGTTTTCCGGGTAGTCAGCCGGTGTATTTTTACTTTGAGGAGACCCAGAAAGTCCTGGAAGTAAAGCGAGAGTTTTGGGTTAATGATGGGGATGAGCTGAAGAACGCACTCCAAGAAGTGATTGATCTACGGAATGTGGTCTGGAAACCTGCTAAAAATTATGCCTAAAGAATAGTTTGCTTGCAGGAATCTTGGCTTTTAAGGCGAACCCATGAGAATATCCCTAATTGAAAAGGAGAGACAAAGTGCGTATTGCGATTTATCCGGGAACCTTCGATCCGGTAACCAATGGTCATCTCGATATATTAGTTCGGGCCAAAGAGTTGTTTGATGAGGTTTGTATTGCGGTTGCTACTGATAGTAAAAAGACTCCCTTGTTTACTCAAGAAGAGAGAATGGAACTTCTCGTAGAAGCTACAAAAGACATGCCGAATGTTAGTGTCCGTGCTTTTGGGGGACTAACGGTGGAATTTGCCCGACAATGTGGTGCAATAGCTATTCTTCGAGGGCTGCGTGCCTTATCTGATTTTGAATATGAATTCCAACTCGCTTTAATGAACAAAAAGATTGCACCGGATATTGAAACGATTTTTCTGATGACTCAGAGCGAATTCTCTTTTATAAGCTCAAGTGCGATCAAGTGGGCTTCCAGTTTGCATGCTGGTGTCTCAGATTTTGTACCTGAGCATGTAGAAAAGGCTTTGATAGCCAAGTATTCCAAATCACGATCTACCCTGAATGGTGAGGAATAGAGTGCGTTTCTTGCACAATTAATTGGGCTATGGTATCATAAATCGATTTAATAAGGGGGATTTTCAAATGTGGACCGTGATTTATATTGCTCCCAATAAGTTAATAGCCGAAAAGTATAAAAAAATCCTCACTGATGAAGGGATGCTTGTTCAGCTTCGCCCAATTGGTTCTGCACATCTCGGCGAACATGCTTCAGTGGAAATTCTGGTACCGGAATCTGAAGCCGAGGAAGCGCACGAAATAATAACTAGCGCCATGGGGAGCTAATTATGTTTAAGGATATTTTTAGAAAAACAAAGTACGTTACCATACGATCGACATTGCCGGAGCAACGAAGACCTTCTGATGTTTCTCCAACTGAAGAAGCCATACAAGTGAGCAAGAAAGAAGTACCCGATGGTCTATGGGTCAAATGCCCGGAGTGTGGGGAAGTTCTCTTTAATAAAAATCTCGAGGAAAACGCGCGAGTGTGTACGACCTGTGAGTACCATTTTCGGATTTCAGGTAGAGATCGCTTAGCCTTACTGGTGGATGAAAACAGTTTCGAAGAGTGGGATGCGGGATTACTCACCCAAGATTCTTTGGAATTTCCCGGTTATCAAGAAAAGCTCCTTGAGGCTCAGGAAAAATCCGGTATGACTGAAGGGGTACTGACAGGGCGCGCTAAAATTGAAGGAGTTCCTTTTGTCATCGCTTTTAATGAAGCAAGTTTTATGATGGGCAGTATGGGTTCTGTCGTAGGGGAAAAAATTACCCGTGCGATTGAACGAGCGATGGAATTGCGCTTGCCAGTCGTTATATTTTCCACGTCGGGTGGTGCTCGGATGCAAGAGGGAATTCTGTCACTGTATCAGATGGCCAAGACGAGTGCAGCTTTGGGAAAATTAGCGGAAAGCCACTTGCTGTATATTTCTGTGCTCACAGATCCTACCTTTGGTGGGGTGACGGCCAGCTATGCTTCGCTGGGGGATATTTTGATTGCTGAACCCAATGCCTTGATAGGATTTACGGGACCTCGTGTCATCAAACAGACCATGCGACAAGAACTTCCGGCAGGAGCACAGACGGCTGAGTTTAACCAAGCGCATGGTCTAATAGATCTGATTGTGGCGCGTACTCAGATGCGGACTGTTTTAGCACGCTTACTGCGGTACCATCAGGAGGGGGCTCAGTATGGCGCAACTGTTTGAATTTGAAAAACCGATTGCGGAACTAGAACAGAAAATTTCGGAACTCCAGAAGTTTTCCGCTGACAAGGGAATTGACCTTTCTCAAGAAGTGGTTACCCTTGAAAAGAAAGCAGCTCTTCTGAAGAAGGAGATTTACGGAAACCTAGAACCTTGGCAAAAAGTCCAAATTGCCAGACATTCCGAGCGTCCGAACTTTTATGATTATGCTCCCCTGTTGTTTGAGGATTTCATAGAACTAAAAGGGGATCGACTTTTTGCAGATGATCTCTCGATTGCTGGCGGGATCGCTCTTTTCCACGGGATTGCGGTGACCGTGATCGCTCAGGTTAAGGGTAAAGATACAAAGGAGAATATTAAGCGCAATTTCGGCATGCCTCATCCAGAAGGATATCGTAAAGCGGTGCGCTTGATGGATCAGGCTGAAAAGTTCGGGCGTCCGATTTTGACGTTTATTGACACTCCCGGTGCCGCCTGTGACTTAGGGGCCGAGGAACGAGGGCAGGGTGAGGCTATTGCCCGATGCCTACTCGCCATGTCAGGTTATCACGTCCCCGTGATCAGTACCGTCATCGGTGAAGGTGGAAGTGGCGGAGCTCTTGCGCTTGGGGTGGGCAATGTCGTCTTGATGCTTGAGAATTCCTTTTACTCAGTGATTGCCCCAGAAAGCTGTGCCTCAATTCTCTGGAAGGACACGTCTAAGGCTAAGGAAGCAGCCGCCGCTCTTAAGTTTACAGCACAAGATTTGTTGAGACTTGGAGTAGCGGATGAATTAGTACGTGAGCCACAGGGTGGGGCTCATAATAACCTGAATCAAACCGCCGAAGAGTTATCTCAGGTCATTTCCAAGTATCTCGTGCGTCTGCGCTTGGAAAGTCCCGAAGCACTACGGGAAAAGCGATATCAGAAATTGCGAGCCATTGGAGTTTTCCAAGAAACGGCGGATATTAATTTGGCGAAAAAGCTTGACTAAGGCTTAAGTTTAGTGTTATTATAACTAGGCCGTCATGATTCATCTGACGGAATTATATCTGGGCGAGTGGCGGAATGGCAGACGCGTCGGTCTCAAAATCCGATATATGTGAGTATGTGGGGGTTCAAGTCCCCCCTCGCCCACCACAGTTTCTAAAACACAGCAATATCAAGGGTTTAGCAGAGTTGGTAAGAAATTACCAGCTCTTTTCTGTTTTTAGACCGTTACATTCGCTGGTAAGTGTGACCGATAGATTATTAAGGGCAACGGTTCACGTTCCCTGATAAACAGGATGTTACACAGAATGCCAACAAAAACAGCAATACCAAGGGGTAGAGGTACAAGGAAGAAAATAACTATGGACGGTGATTTCCCAGATATTTCAAACTAAAAAAGTTTCTGATGGTAAGGAAGAAGATTTTGTCAATCAATTACGCGATAGAGGTTACTCCAAACCTGATAAAAGGATATTTATGCAGGCATGTGGGAAATAGGTAAAGTTCCTACACAGTGCATTCATATTGGTGATGATCTCAATGTTGATATTTTGGGAAGTAATGTAGCAGACCATGCGAGAGGCTGGGCGTCCTTGCCCGGATTTGGAAGGTATTGAATGCGAAGAGTATCCATTTGATAAACAAATGAAGGAAAGACACGAGAAAGATGGAATTACAGAAATAATAGAATGAAAGGAATATTTTTTGGGGGGAGTAATTATGGATAAGAAATTAGTATGTCCTTGCGGATTAACTTGTTGTGATTGTATGTTTTATAAAAAAGAAATATATGAAACTGCATATAAATTAAAAGAATTGATTATGAACCATGAATTAGATAGGTTTCTTACGTTGTGTAGTAAAAGAAAAAGTTGGGAAGTCCTGGGAGAGCATCTGGATATAAGTGAAAGCCAAATATGGGACGGAGTTGGTAAGCACTTCGATGTTTTTAAACAAATGCCTGAGTTTATGAATTCTTGACGGAATAATAAAATTGCAGTGTAAAGCTACATGTCAAGAAAAAGGTGGTTGCTCTATTGGCGGAAATACACATGATTGTAAGGCGTTAAAATGCATAAAATCCAAAGAGTATCATGGATGCTGGCAATGTAGCGATTTTGACAACTGTGATAAATTGAAATTTCTAAAGAATAGTTATGGATATGTAATAGAAGATAACTTGAAAATTATCAAAGAAAAAGGTATTGAATCAGTAAAATCACGTGGTAATAAATATTATGCATGGCAGAGAAAAAAAGATGGCGATGTTATGGAATGAAGCACTGTAAAATGAGGATTTATAGTCTGAACTACTTCACGTTGCATTTCAGATGGTGTCATTTTCTTGATGTTGAGGAGGAAAAATGAGAATTGGTTTGGTAAGACACTTTGAAGTAATCCATTCATCTCAAAAAGTAGTAACCTCGGGAGAATTTAAAGAGTGGGTAAGGCAGTATGATATCGCTGACGTGCGACAAATTCCGGTGGATTTATGTTATAACAACTGGGACCTGTGCTTTTCGAGTGATTTACAGAGAGCACTTCAAACAGCTCAAAATATTAGTAAATGCAAAATAGTAACTACGGATTTATTAAGAGAAGTACCCATTTCGCCGATCCTTGATACCAATCTAAGACTACCAGTTCCTCTATGGTTGAGTCTAGGAAGAATGGCGTGGCTTTTTTCTCATCACTCACAGCCGGAGAAAAGAATACAGACTGGCAAGAGGATAAATGACTTTCTCACTCAAATTATGTCCTTGAGGGAATCAAATATCTTATTGGTAACTCATGGCTTTTTGATGTTTATCATCACTGGATTTTTCTCGATTATCTTAGCGGAGGTTTTTCGACAAGCCGTGATCGTGAAAGAAGAAAATGATTTAACAATATAATGGAGGCTGGCTGTAATATGTCAATTATCGTAAACCTGGACGTAATGATGGCAAAACGAAAGATAAGTTCATCTGAACTTGCTTCAAAAATAGACCTGACCCAAGCAAATTTATCAATTCTAAAGAACAATAAAGCAAAAGCCATACGCTTTTCCACCCTAGAGGCCATCTGCAAAGCATTGTGTTGCCAACCCGGAGATATTTTAACGTATGAAGATGATGATATTTCTAAATAGATAATCTTTGAAAGGGGCAATAAGCATATGGAGGACTTAGTGATAGTTCAAGAAAAAGAGGCTGAGGCTAACAAAACTGTCGTCAAAAAAGAGGATATCTACCTCCTGGTCTGTTCAGTCCTGTTAGGGGTTCTCTTTAATATTTTATTTTATAAAAAACCACTCGGGATTTCCTACCCGCTTTTTGTCAGCGCATTCTATATCGTTTTTTTAGGGAATCTCCGCCACAAGGTAAAATTTAAATTTGAAGTAGGATGTTTTTTGAGTATACCTATTATCGCCTTGTCTTCAACGTATTTCATCTTTTCAAATCAAATTTTTGCGGTTTTAAACTTTTTGATTATACCCATATTAATCATCGCCCAAACGATCTTGATCAATGAAGAAAACAAACACAAGTGGTTTGAGGCAAGGTTTATTAAAGACATTTTTCAGGGAATTATTAATCGTGCCTTGGGCAATACCGCTAAACCATTTGTAGTGGTATTGAACTCTATGCGTATTAGCAAGAGTCATGAAAAGCAGGATGTTATCAAGAAAGTTCTTATCGGTTTGGCGATTTCTATTCCCCTTTTAATAATTATCATTACCCTCCTTACGTCTGCCGACAGGGTTTTCAAGCATTTCATAGATGAGATAACGAGCTCATTTGGAACTATTAACATGACTGATTTTTCATTACAGAGTTTGCTTGCTTTTCTCATAAGTATCCTTGTATTTAGCTATACTTGGAGCTTCTTAAGACCCAATGACAGGATGAAAACTCAGATGCAGCAAGGAGACACTGCAACAATAAAGAACAGTTGGGATCCGGTTATCTCCATAACTATATTGAGTCTCATTAATTGTGTCTATTTAAGCTTTACACTTATTCAGTTTGGCTATATGTTTGATTCCTTAAATAATGCTCTGCCAGCAGATTTCACGTATGCACAATATGCACGAAGAGGCTTCTTTGAATTATTAATGGTCACGCTAATTAATTTTAGTCTTTTATTAAGCAGTCTTAGATTCACCAGAAAAGATGGAAAACTAGTTGCAAGAACTGTTCGTATTTTGCACTCTCTCCTTGTTCTCTGTACCATGGTAATCCTTACATCAGCTTTTTTCAGAATGTCACTTTATGAAGCAGCCTTTGGGTATACATATTTAAGGGTGTTAACTCATAGTTTCATGATGTTCCTGTTTGTCTTATTCGCGGTAGCGTTTTATAAAATCTGGAATGAACGGATCTCTCTGCTTAAACCGTATATAGTTATCACAATAATAGCTTATATGATCCTTAATTTCGCCAACATCGATGTTTTGATCGCCAAAAATAATATAGCTCGGTATTTCGAAACTGGTAGGCTAGATACTTATTATTTGAGGAACTTGTCCTATGATAGTATACCAGGGATAGTAAATTTGGTCGAAAGAATGGCTAATGACGAAAGAATGTCTAATGATGATGGAATGACTGATGACGAAAGAATGTCAATTGATATTAAAGATTATTTAGAGCAACAACAAGAAAGGTTATCTCAAAAGCAACCCTGGCAGTCCTTAAATTTGTCCCAGCTAAGGGCGAAAAAAGTCCTTTCTCAATATGAATTTTAAGGAATGCTTGCTTCAAGTGGATTTTAACTCTAGTAGAGTTTGGCCATCGGATAACAAGTCCACCGGATGTCCACTTTAGTCATACCCCCGGTTATCCTGAACTCAGGAATTGGTTACTTGTTTACTGTTAGTCGTATAAACAGCTCAAGGAACTTCTTCGAGAAAGGGGGGATAGTCATGTCTGAGCGAGAAGAATGGGTGGGAGTAAAAGAATAGAGAATAACGCTAGCCAGCTTGCGTTGATGGATGAGTTAGGTAAGAAGGGTGAGCTCGCTAAGAAGGATGAGATAGGTAAAAAGGATGACAAATGATACGATAGAAGAAATAGAGGCTCTTAATGAATTAGATGCCTCGGATGGTCTCGAAAATAGTTTTAAATGTGAACATGATGAACTAGTTCTAGCCAAGCCTCGAGCTACTGAAATGCCTATACCCACTGATCTTAACGATTATATTCGAAAGGGTTTAGCCCAAGGAATAAAAAGCCAAAAGACATGGAAGTTTCGCAAATGGAGTACGCTCGTGGCCTGTTTTATACTCGCCACTTTCATTACGGCTGCTCGGGTTTCCCCGGTAGTAGCAGCGGTATTACATCAGATCCCCGGTCTAGGTTATATCGTTGAACTTATAAACTATGACAAGGGACTTCAGTCCGCAGTTGAGAATGAATTTATCTTGCCACTTGAGGTCTAAGAATGTACCCCCAGAGTCATTTGCTCAATTTCCTTCAACATGGGAAGTTGCAATCTTTTAGAATCAGTTCAGAGAAAAAAGTAACAGAAACTTTTCCATGCTTCACCCAGAGCCGACTGCCTATTCTGGTAGTCGGCTCTTCTGATTCGGAAAACTTTCGGTTTCCTTCAGTTTGATTAATACTCTTAGATCTACTCGAGATTTCTAATAAACATAACCCAGTAAGCACTCCTATCGTTTGTTAGAAATTAGCAGATATGATATAGTTAACGGTGAAAGATTGGGGGTTTTCAGGATGCCACGGATGGTGATATTAGACGGAAACAGCCTTGCAAATCGCGCGTTTTATGCGCTCCCGCCGCTGACCACGGCCGATGGGCGACCAACGAATGTTTTGCATGGTTTTCTAACCATGCTCTTTAGATTGGAACATGAGCAACATCCAGATTACTGGGTGGTAGCTTTCGATAAAACTAAGGCAACGGTTCGGATTGAACAGTATGCCGGGTATAAAGCGCAACGTAAAGAAACCCCGGAGGGACTGCGCCCTCAATTTGATTACCTCAAAGAAATATTAACGGAAATGGAAGTCCCTATGCTTGAGCTAGCGGGCTATGAAGCAGATGACCTGATTGCCGCTATAACCAAACAAGCGGAAGCACAGGGAATGAAAATTCAGATTTATACAGGGGATAAAGATGCCCTGCAACTCATTTCACCCAGGACGAATATTTTCCTGACCAAAAAAGGAATCAGTGAAGTCGAACGTTACGATGAAACGACCTTATGGGAACGTTACCAACTACGTCCCCATCAAATCATTGATCTTAAGGGTCTAATGGGTGACACCTCCGATAATATCCCTGGGGTTCCAGGAATCGGAGAGAAAACCGCGCTAAAATTACTCTGGGAATTTGAAACGGTTGAGGGCGTTTTAGCGAATGTTGATAAAGTATCCGGTAAAAAGGTACAGAGTAATTTGAGGGACTATACAGATCAGGCAATCTTGAGCAAAAAGCTAGCGACGATGCTGACAGAGGTTCCGCTGGCGTTTTCTAGCGACGATTTTGTTTATCGCCGCTCAAAAGCTGCCAAAGTGCTTCCTGTCTTGCAAAAATATGATCTGAAGAATGTGACGCGTTTGTGGCATGAGCGTCATAAAGATGACGAAGGACCTTTAAGTGAAAGCCCAGAAGCGTTGTTAGAGAATTGGCCAGAACGCACCTTGACAGAAGAGGGCTGGCTTGCTCAGATCGGAGAGTGGCAAGCCAAGAATATTCCACTCACGTTAGCCTGTCGTTATGAGGGAACCGGTTTACAAGGGGGGCGCTGGTTAGAATGGGGAGTGGCTACCCAAGGTGAGACGTTTAAACTGACTCGTAAGGATGCGTCTACGAGAGTTTTTGAAGCGTGGCTGAAATTGATGGGGAGTTACCAGGTTCCTAAGACCTTGGCGGACAGTAAAACCGTGGCTTTATTACTTGCTAATGAAGGAGTGGTCATGAAGGGATTAGCCCTAGATCTAAGCTTAGCTTCCTATCTAATTCAATCCTCGCGACCGAAATTCGCGCCCCTTGATTTAGTTAAAGAATATGTTCCGAATCAAGCGGTTTTCGAAACTATTGCTGAAGAAGCGGCAGCCTTAGCTCAAGTCGCCCTTAAGTTTGAAGAAGAAATTCAATCACTTGGCCTTTCAGAACTACTGCATAACATCGAAGAACCGTTAAGCTTGGTGCTCGCGCAAGTGGAACGACACGGAATCGCCGTGGACTCCGAGCAATTGACGACCTTTGGCGAAGGGATAAGTCTGACCTTAAGACAGTTAGAACAGGACATTTATGCCCTAGCTGAGGAAACCTTTAACATTAATTCCCCGAAACAGTTGGGAACCATTCTTTTTGAAAAACTAGGCTTACCGACTGCAAAGAAAACGAAAACAGGTTATTCCACAGATGCGGAGACCTTAGAGGAATTGCGCTTAGCTCATCCTGTCGTTACGAAGATTCTCGACTATCGGCAGTTGAATAAATTGATGTCTACCTATGTAAATGGTTTACTCGCTCAAGCGAAGGATGGCCGGATTCATACCACCTTCCAACAAACCGTAACGACAACCGGTCGTTTATCGAGTACGGAACCGAATTTGCAGAACATCCCAATTCGACTGGAGCAGGGGCGCTTGCTTAGAAAAGTCTTTCATCCCACGGAACCCGGATGGGTACTTCTATCCGCGGATTATTCTCAAATAGAGCTGCGGATTTTAGCTCACTATTCTCAAGATCCTCTTCTTTGTGAATCATTTGCCCTGGGACAGGATGTCCACACTCGGACCGCAGCCGAAGTTTTTGGTATCTCGCTTGATGCGGTAACCTCGAACATGCGCCGAAGTGCTAAGGCAGTCAATTTTGGTTTAGTCTATGGTTTAACTGAGTTTGGTCTATCAAGGGACTTAGGGATTCCACGCAAAGAATCAAAGTTCTATATCGAGCAGTATTTTAAACGTTATGGTGGAGTAAAACAGTATCTGGAAGACGTCGTGACACAGGCTAAAAAAGAGGGCCAAGTTCGCACCCTGTTAAATCGTCTAAGGCGCATTCCAGAGCTACTTCATTCCAATCGAGTTCAACGCCAGTTTGGAGAGAGGATTGCTATGAACACCCCTGTGCAGGGTACAGCCGCGGATATCATGAAATTAGCCATGCTTAAAGTAGCAGAAGGATTGAAACCTTTTCGGGCGGACATGCTTCTTCAAGTACATGACGAGCTATTGCTTCAAGTTGCCCCAGAGGATTTAGAAGGTGTCGCCCATATGCTGAAAGATAAAATGGAAAACGCCTATCCATTATCTGTGCCGATGACAGTGGAATGTAAAGTTGGACCGAATTGGTATGAAATGCAGCCGTTTAAACCGAAGGATTAAGGAATGAGGAAAGAACATGCCAGAACTCCCTGAAGTGGAAACGATTCGAAGAACTTTAGCCCAGCACGTTACGGATTTAAAAATTGTAGAAATCAAGCTTATTTGGTCCTCAGCTGTCTGCAGTTGGGAAGATCAGTCCTTCGAGGAGTTAGTGACCGGCCGAAGAATTCAAACGATTGACCGCCGGGGTAAATACCTTTTAATCCGATTAGATGAAGATTTAACACTAATTGCGCATATGAGAATGACTGGGCGCTTGAATTATTTCCCGGAGAAGCAGGAACCGGAAAAGCATACTCACGTGGTTTTTCGCTTGGAAAAAGGGGAAGTGCATTTTTCAGATGTCCGGAAATTCGGGCGTATTCAGGCCATACCCACCCCGCTGTGCTTCAGCGGATCATCCCTATGTAAGTTAGGACCTGAGCCCTTAGAGGCAGAATTCACACCTGAAGTCTTAAAGGAGCGTTTTGGGAAGAAAAAACTCTCTGTTAAGGCAGCCCTACTCGATCAGCATCTCCTAGCAGGTTTAGGTAATATCTATGTGGATGAATCACTTTTTCAGGCAGGAATATCTCCCGAACGTAGAGTGGATACCCTAGCTGCAGAGGAAATATCAAAGCTCCATCACGCTATCCAAACCATTCTTCAAGCAGGAATCGATGCCCAGGGTACGTCTTTTCGAGATTACCGGGATGCTAATGGGGAAAAAGGTTCCTTCGAGCGGGAATTACAAGTATACGGACGGGGTGGAGAACCCTGTAAAGTCTGTGGGCAGACGTTAGAACGAATTCGTCTCGCTGGACGTACAACGGTTTATTGTTCGAGATGTCAGAGGTAAGCCTTAAAATGGGTTGCTACAAAGCATCTTTCTGTTACTGTCTTAAAGTATAAAGAAATAATAATTAAGGCTAGGGGTAACCCTGGTCTTTTTTGCACTATCAAATCCCCATGCCGCTGCGCGGCACCACTGATGAATGATATAATGCAAATGGGCTATTTTCACAAAAAGAAAAAAACTGTAATAGTGTTAATTAATTACAGTTCATAAGGAGGTATTTGACTTCTGACGACGAAGTTTGTCCTAAATATATTCTGGCTGATAGATAATAATGACGTGCTAATCACAAAACTTGTGAATTATACAGCTAGATGAATCAGGAGTGTGTTATGACGTTTTATGTAAATAAGGGAAGTAACCATAACCTTATTATTACGTTTGATTACAGCCCTGAACGAGTAAAAAAAATCAAACAAATAACAAACCGATGGAATCCGGTAGAGAAGTACTGGGAAATAGCTGATACTGAGCAATGTATCAGACGTTTTCTTAATGTATTTCAAGATGAAGAGGTCATTTTTGATCTTAAAAGAGTTGAAAAGTTACCGGATATCCTAAGTAAAGATGAAGTAATTCGGTTATTTAAACAAGTGATGAATGTTAAGCATAGGGCGATCTTGATGTTAACTTATTCAGCAGGTCTGAGAGTTAGCGAAGTTGTGAGCCTTAAGGT
The DNA here is from genome assembly GCF_000802135.1 of Desulfosporosinus sp. BICA1-9. Lineage (NCBI taxonomy): Bacteria > Bacillati > Bacillota > Clostridia > Eubacteriales > Desulfitobacteriaceae > Desulfosporosinus > Desulfosporosinus sp. BICA1-9. Next base: position 1,968 of record NZ_JUEE01000243.1, on the reverse strand, counting down.
GATGGATATTGATTCAAATCGAATGTTGATTCATGTGAGACAAGGTAAGGGTCGGAAGGATCGTTGAGCGTTGCTCTTCTAGGGCTAACTGCAGAACAGGCTGCCCAAAATGTTGGGCAATCTACAAATTCAATCTTTGGTATAATTCATCACCTTGTATTCTGGAATGAACGCTACTTGCAACGGTTTAAGGACAGTAGTGTACCACCTCTTAAAATGTCCAACGCTGAGACGTTTGTTAAAGATTCCGGTGAAATTGTAGAGAGCTGGGATGATTTGCAACATAGATTAGATAACCTATTTGTCCAATGGGAAGAGGCCATAATCAAGTGCGATGATGCTAAGTTGGATAGTCGGACTCACCCAGATAGAGATGAATCTTGGTGGACCTCATTAGCCCATTTGGCAATTCACAATGCACATCACATAGGACAAATTGTCCACATTCGAAAAGAAAAAGGTTTATGGGAAACATGGTTCGAATGAGGAGAAAACAATTATAATGTTAGACCATCCGAATAAAACGCATGATAATGAACTTCTCATTATTCATAAGGCCGATAGTTGTAGGGACCAGCTCTATTCCAGATATATTTCTTGGTCATGCTAGCAAAGATTTGCCGGCACTACAGATAACAGAGGGTTTCGCGACATCGGAGCAAATATGAATGTAATAACCCGACGTCGCAAACCCTCGGGACGTTATACGACAGGTGGCAAAGAAATAAATTAAGTGAATGTCGGTAAGGTTTCTAGAAAAGGGGAGAAGGCTTGTGGTCAACATTAGATTTCTAGAGGGTGGCGAGGAGCTACTAGAGCAAGTTGGTCCGTTGTGGAAAAGGCTAAATGAGCATCACCAAAATATCTCCACACATTTTTCCCAACAAATTCACCAAGTAACATTTGCCCAAAGAAAAGAACATTGGTTGCAGGAGACGAAGTCCGGACAGTTACGTATCGATTTGATACAAACCGAAGATTCAAACAAATTCATAGGATATTGTGTTACCATTTGTAACCAGACTCATGGCGAAATAGAGTCAATATTCGTGGATGATACCTATCGGAAAATGGGCTTTGGTCATCTGCTAATGAAGCGAGCACTGGATTGGTTGGATCGGCAATCTGTAAAAACCAAAAGAGTCAGTGTAGCGGTTGGAAATGAACAGGTTTTTCAATTTTACGAGCAATTTGGATTCTTACCAAGGGCAATAGTTTTGGAACAAATATCGAAAGAAAATTTCAATTAGAAATAACCCAAAGGTATGGGAATTGTCTTGGTAATTCTTTGAAGCGCCACCCATCGTACAACAGCGGATTCCCGACACTTAGCCAATATGAAAGTAATATGGCGCGTCGGGAATCCCCAGAACGTTATCTGTCATTCACGTATCGGAGTAGCTTTATCGGGTTATTAATGAGGGGTAATGGGTTGTACATAACTATTTACTTTTTTGCTGTAATGTTTGTGATGGGGCTTCAAGTGTATGGAGTGATTCCTCAAAACTTTGCAATAGTAATATACATAACTCAACTTTCGCAGTTGACAAATTGAAGACTAGGCCGCATTAAAACACAGCCTCTTCCTAATAAAGCTTCGCAACTTTTCCATAAACGAATCAAGTATTTGATTTATAACTGATTCGGAAAGGAATAAATTTTCCCGTAGAGTCTTGGTAAACAAGTCTAAACTATATAAAAAGGCTTGTGTAAAATCTAAATCAGCAACCTCATCGCAATATTCATAGAACAAGTTGCTGCTGGCTCTACTATCCTTGTTTTCACGGTTTTCTACTGCCAACATCATATAGCGAATGCAAACCAAGGTGGTATGCGCTGTCATCGAGTCATAACTGCGATACTGAAATTCTTTTGCCAAACGGAGAAAAGATTTACACATCTTAAAGTAAACTTCGATGTCCCAGCGTAAACCATAAATGCGAATTATCTCTTCCTCGGTTATCTCAA
>NZ_JUEE01000242.1:0-14689 GCF_000802135.1 Desulfosporosinus sp. BICA1-9 | reverse complement strand
AGGATGAGGGCGTTGGTGTAGGTCAAATTAGACAGCGCCGGCCAATTTGGATCGGATTCAAGGTCAGGGGAGGCGCCATAGGCTTCATAAAGCTGAATCAGCCGCCCGGCTGAGCGCTGGGAATAACGGACTGACTCAGCCAGCCATTTGCCCCATTCCCCGTGCCTGACCAGGGCTTTGGCTTCTTTCAGGTGCCCTCCGATCTCAATGGCGTTAGCCAGCAGAGTCCTTCCGGTGCGATGGTTGATTATGTTTATTTCATCCGCGATAATCCGCGGGGTGCGTTCCGTCGTAGTAGTCATCCGCGCGTCAATCCTTCCTGTTACTTTCTACACAATATGTGCCCAAGCTTAAGAAGGTGCGGACTTGCCAGCGGAAACTCCTGAAGAAACAGCAGACCACAAAACGACGTGTTTGTCGGCCTCAAGCCGCTCTGGAGTACCGATCCCGATGTGAAAATTTACAGCGTGACCTAACCTCTAATTTCAAGCCCTCAAAAAGTTGTGTCCGATAAAAACCACTTATGAAAATGAGGCTGTCTCGCAACAGCCCCTTTATTTAGCCTATCAGTTAATTGGACATGCCTATTTTTCCATGGGCATATTTGGATCTGCTGCCCACTCATAAATGGATGCCTCGTAGTTTCTAACTTTATCAAAGCCAACGGCTCTGAGGACCGTGCTAAGGTAGCCCGATCTCATACCCATAGTTCAGTAAACTACAAAATCGTCTTCAGGTGTGCAACAGCCACAAAATTACATGTAACTTATGGACAAACGGTTATTCCCCGTCCCCAAAGACAATCTCCACAAGTCAACGATATCTTTCATACCTAGTGAATCTCCTCTCGATTCTCAACTTATTGATACATTTATAGCCTTATTCCACCTAATAAACACGATTTTTATACGACATCTATACTTGCAGTCCATGTTAATACTAATTTTTATTACTCGTTTCCCAATTCTTGCTTAACCAAAAGAAGGTGCTGTTTAGGAACTTATCCTTTATCCCGAGGCCAAACTGCGATTGAGGAGATGGAAAAAACTACCCGACAAGGATCCCCGGGTTGAAACGGACGATGATCGGATTTTCCGTCATTGAACGGGACATAAGCCTGAAGATCATAGTCACGTTGCCTATGTGCTAACGTAGAATTATCTGAGAGAGAAGCCCGATCTCCGGCTAACTGAATAAACACAAATTGCCCGTCAGGCGTAGGAATCGTTTGAACAATTCGCCCAGAAAAACTATTTTCCGGGTCCCTGCCTCGTGTACCAGGGTCCTGCTCGACAATAAGCTGAGCAGTTCGAATTCCCAAGGAAAGTTTGTCTTGCTTTAGAGTATTGGGAATGGTGAGATGCACGTTTAATTCTTCTACCCAGAGTCGGGCCGTTTCCCCGTACCGTTCGATGACCGTTCCATCAAAAATGTTTTCTGTCCCCGTAAGGCGGGCGACGGTGCGGTTAGCCGGCTGGCGAATGATCTCGTCCTTCGTGCCTAACTGAATAATCTTGCCATTGTCCATAACAGCTATATTAGAACACAGCCGGAACGCTTCTTCCAGGCTGTGCGTGACTAGAATCAGGGTACCGGAGAAGGCATTTCTCACATCGATGACTTCTTTTTCCATCTTCTTTTTTACTTGGCTATCTAAAGCGGAAAAAGGTTCATCTAAGAGGAGCAACTCTGGGTCTGTGACGAGTGTCCTGGCCAAAGCTACCCGCTGTTGCTGCCCACCAGAAATGTACTGAGGATAGCGTTTCTCCAACCCTTTAAGCCTTAACCTTTCTAGGATCGAATCAACTTTTTCCTGTCTTTCTCGCTTGTGTCGATGATTAAGACCAAAAGCGATGTTTTGCTCCACTGTAAGATGAGGGAAAAGAGCATAATTTTGAAATAGAAACCCGACATGACGTTTATAAGCCGGAACAAAGATGCGCTCACTGGAATCATAGAAGACAGTGTTCCCAACTTTAACATACCCCTCATCCGGTTGTTCTAAGCCAGCAATCATGCGTAAAGTCATACTTTTTCCGCATCCCGAAGAACCCACTAAAGCTAAGGAGGATCCTTCAGACAGTTTAATATCAACTTGAAGTGAGAAGAGTTCCAAGGCTTTGGAAATCCGGACTTCGATCATCGATTTCCTCTCCTTCCAACCTGTCGATTGAGTAGATTGATCAAGATCAAAACCATAAGTGCGGTACCTGCCATAATTAAGGCTAAAAGATTAGCGGTCGACTGATCTCCGGCTAACATAGCATTGTAAATGGCAATAGGCATAGTCAGCGTTTCACCCGGAATGCCACCCGAGACCATGAGCGTCGTGCCAAAATCCCCCAAAGCCCGAGCAAACATGAGCACAAGTCCAGCAACGATCCCTTTCCAAGCGTTGGGAATGACAACACTGAAAAAAATGTTGAGTTCAGTCCTGCCGAGAACACGGGCGGCATCTAAAAGATTGGACGGGATTCCCTCGATGGCGGAACGGGCCGTTTTAATGAAAAAAGGGATTGAAACAACGGTAGCAGCGATAATCGCTCCTCGGGTTGTAAACACAAGAGGGGTTCCGAGTCTTTCAGCTAGTTGTCCGATCCAACTATTCCGGCCTAGAATGACCAGTAAGTAGTATCCGAGAACGGTTGGCGGCAAGACCATGGGTATACTAATCAGCGAATCGAGAACCTCCCGCCCTTTCCATTGGGTATTCCCTAAGTACCAGGCGATCGGCAACCCGATCAGCAGCCCAATGAAAGTGGCAGTTAAAGCCAAACGCAAGGAGAGATAAAGAGGCGTTAAATCTGATATGCTCATAGTTACAACCACTTTCCAAGACTTCTTATAGCTATAGTTTTACGATACCTTTGTACACTGGGGCCTTCAAAAACTCTAAATTTTAGATTATCTTATTTTTTTACAAATTCATCTGGAAGTAGGAATCCATAGTTTTTCATGACTACACGACCCTTTTCTCCGTTGACATAGGCCATAAATTTACGGGCATTTTCTTCCTGCTTCGTCGTTTTCAAGATAGCCATTGCTTGATTAAGAGGAGCGTGCCAGGAACCGTCAATCAGAGTAAAATCCACTTCATCTGGTTTATAGATGGAAAGAGCAATAATCGCAGCATCCACATTTCCTGACTTGAGGATAGCTAGAGTGTCTTGTATATTCTGTCCATAAACCATTTTTTGTTCTACATTGACCCACAGGTTGCGGTATTCTAGAGCTTGTTTAGCGGCTTTGCCGTAAGGGGCGTGCGACGGTTCGGCAATGGCAATTTTCTTGACCATAGGATTGTCTGCTAAGTCTTGTAAATCCGTGATACTTAAATTGCTTCCTTTCAGAGTGGCGATACCGATTCTTCCTTGGGCATAGAGCTGTTGAGTGTCCGCTAAAATTAAGCCTTTTTTGTTAAGTGCCTCAATATAAGCAACATCGGCCGCTGCAAAAATATCATAGGGGGCTCCGTTTTCGATCTGCAGGGCAGTCGTTCCCGTGGAACCAAAGGTTATCTCGGTAGGGATATTTGTCTCCTGCTCGAATTGAGTAGCGATTTCCTTAAATGCCAAGGTTAGATCAGCAGCGGCCGCAATCCGAAGTTTTGAGGTAGTTGATGGTGTATTTTGGCCAGGCGCTGCGCACGCAGTTACACCGAAAAGAATGATTAATGATAGCATAACTAACCATAAAGTACGATTAATACTCTTGACCATAAAACGAACCTACTTTCTTTATTAGTATTTGGTCCTGACTCAATTAACTCGTCAATATATAATGCGCTACTCTAGAAGCGACTATCACGGTTCCTTTCATCTATTCCTTTTCAGAAGAATTCTGCGAATTAAAACGGCTCCACAGGAAAGTGGAGCCGTCATGTAATCGAAAGCAATTAAATGCGACCACCTCCTTTTCAAAGTGAAGGCATATCCATTTCTAGACATACCCTGAGGGCGTTAAAGCCCTGGCCGATGAACCATGGATTTTTCTCTTTAGATTAATCGGCTCGGAGAGTAGATTTTATTCAGTTGGGAGAGAAAATTTACCTTTCTAAGTAAGATTAACACATCTTATTATTTCTGTCACTAACCTATGTCTACTATAAATTCATTGGCACGGGAACAAGACTTTATACCTAATGTGTTTAACTGGTTTGTTGCATGACTTGACAGTGACATTTAATGGCTAATACAATTCACCTTAAGAGCAATTGTATTTTTTTCTAATAGGCAAAAAGGTACTAATATGATTCAAATAGGAGGAGTTTTTATGATTCAAGTGGCTATTCCTGGCCGAGGGGACCTTAACCTAGAAGTATTAATCCTCGATTACAACGGAACATTAGCTTTAGACGGGCAAATGTTTGAATCTGTTAAGGAAAGTCTCAACCGTTTATCTGCTTTTCTGGAAATTCACGTTATAACTTCAGATACCTTCGGTAGTGTAGAACAGCAATGTGAAGGATTACCTGTTCAGGTAAAAGTATTGGAGACTATAGATCATACCCAAGAAAAGGCAGCTTACTTATTGCAGTTCGATTCCCGGGAAGTTGTTGCCATAGGGAACGGTGCCAACGATCAAGTAATGCTTGAAAAGGCGAATTTAGGCATTGCTGTCATTGGATTGGAGGGAGCCTCCCTGCAGACTCTTAAGTCGGCGGATTTAGTGGTGAATAAAATCGAAGACGGCTTTGGTTTGCTCTTAAAAACTCAGCGTCTCAAGGCAACCCTAAGACGTTAAAGTACAACAGAGCCTTATTAAAAGATGATCTTTCATCTTTTACCTATTCACACTAGGCATAATAAGCATTAATAGGCCTATGGTTGTAAGCAGAGTTGGACAAGGAATAACTCCTACAGGTGAAACTGCCAGAAGCATAAAAGCATTTTTGTCCACAAATTCAGGGTACCACAATCCCAGGAAAATAAAAGCAAGGGCAATTACAATTATCCATTTACTTTCAGTTCTTTGAATATTTTCCTTCCTCCTAAATAGTTGCACTAGTGCGGCTAATGCTAATATGCCGAAGGTAACGGCATGAAAAGGATTCCCAAAAACAAGTGCATTGATTGTGACTGATAACAGCAGAATACTTACGGCTGTTTGAAATATCCATCGTCTTAAGTTCTCTTTGGTTACCACGAATAATGCAAACAGAGCCAGCCCCTCAATGAACCATTCTTCCTGGCACAGTTTTTTAGTCTCTTCTAGCTTTTGACTAAAGGTCTTTATAAAGTCTACATAGGATTTTTCTAGTTCCTTAAGATGAAAGACCTTATCTACAAAAGACACCATAGTTTCATGAATTGTCATCTCCCCATACATTTCAACTACTCCGGTGTTCAAATTAAAGCCAGTTAATATCTTTTGAATTTCACCAGTCTGATAGTAGGGGCTAATCCAGGTATTTGTACATAAGATACCAAATCCATTTTGCTGCAATTTCTCCAAAATACTTGCCCTAGGAATGTCTGGATCACCTGAATTGAAACGCGACGAGAAAAGCAACTATCTCGGAGAATTTCGTGAACGCATAATTCGAATCCTGAGTAAAAAGCAAGTTGCTCAAAGCTTCATCTACCCCGAGATTATCGAAGCGTTAAACCATAAGCAGAGTTCAAGAATGCTCATCAATGGGGAATTAAGGGATCAATTGACGGATAAATACATAGCACTGGCTAGGCAAATTGCAAAACCATACACCGTGATTAATGACCCCGGGCTAAAAGGCGAAACCGGGTTAGTCGTGGTAAGCGATCAAGCGGTCGACATTGACGACATAGAGGTAAAAACGAGGGAGTCTGAATAGACTCCCTCGTTTTCTTTAATACCTTGTATTTGAAATCTGAATTGCTCTATCTAAGCTAACTTAGTATAGTTAACACATTATCTCAATTAAATCCTTTTTTAGACATCAATATCTCTAGAACTTGGAGGAATCTTCTATGATCAGTCCACTCTCATCTGTTGCACGCCAGTTTGGCACTAATTGGTTCACTGTTGTCATGGGAATTGGCGTTGTTGCCGCTCTAACCTATACATCCCCTATTCCCATACCCGGACTACAGTCAATAGGTATAGCCTTTTTTCTCTTAGCCAATGTAATTTTTATCCTCGCTCTTGGCTTATGGTCCTGGCGCTGGATCTGCCACACGGACGAGGCTTTAAAGGATTTTTCCGACCCTAGTAAGCTTCTCTTCTATGGTGCTTTGGCAATGAGTATCAGTGTAATTGGCAATGATTATTTGGTGATTGGCATACATCTGCTCACGCCGGCAACTGCCATCTTAATCAGTAAAACCCTCTGGATTTGTGGAGTTATAGCCGCTCTATTTACAGTTGTTACCATACCCTATCTGCTCTTTGTCTCCCACCAAGTTTCACTTGAGGATACCCATGCCAGTTGGTTGATTCCAGTCGTCCCCCCTATCGTGGCCGCAGCTATCGGTGCCAAGCTCATTCCTTATTGGAGTACCTTTTCTTGGCAGTTTTTCTTTACTATTCTCATTTTAGCCATGTTTGGTATGACTTTTTTCTTATTTATTATGATCAGCAGCCTGTATTATTCCCGGCTTGTCTATAGTGGTAAAATCGCTGGGGGCTTTGTGCCAAGTGTTTGGATTGTTATCGGTCCTATCGGAATGTCTATGACCCTTTTCAGCACTCTTCCGGTGGTCACTCAACCCTTCTTAGACACTTGGAACTCAGGATTTCAGGCCCTTGGTATGATCTTCGCGGTTTCCATGTGGGGTGTTGGGCTCTGGTGGATCGTGATTGCCAGTCTCTATTCCCTGCTGCATCTAGCCAAAAAAGAGAGTAAAATTCCCTTTAGCCTTGGCTGGTGGAGCTATGTCTTCCCACTCGGAAGTTTTACCACAGGAACCTACGCCTTGAACGATCTTTTGGGGCATTCTTTCTTTGCCGTCGCAGGATTCCTACAGTTCATAGCCTTAATCGGGTTCTTTAGCCTTGTCTTGACCAAAACCATGATCGGTGTTTTTAACGGCTCTTTGCTATTATCTAAATCTCCACAGCTTTACCCTCTTCAACAAAAACTCATAACTAAAACGATTGGGTTACGTTTTGATTCCTGACAAAACACTTTGAAATACTATTTCACTTCCAAGTATCGCTCGATCCAAGGGGCGCTTTTTTAGAAATAATGTGGAATTTCTATGTTATTAGCCACATATCCCCATCTTCTAGCTATTCAAGAATTGAAAGGTCAAACTTCGCTGCGAGCTCGTTGAGTTCTTGAAGTAGCCCTTCATTTATAGGAATTCCATTCTTTTTTCGTTCCTCAGCTATTGATTGCCGTCGTTCACCAGGAATTCGAATGACATCGACTCCGTCCGCTCTCGGAACATCTTTAATTTCCCCGATCATATCGGTCATTCTTTGGGCATAATCCTCAAAGGGCATGAGTCGTGAGATATTTAAGGCGAAAAAGCTATGCCCTATATTGACTGGTTCAAGATAATCGTCGTAAAGCCATCCTACGTGCGTTCCGTAAGCGGAGCCACTAATAATCCCTGACATGACCTCGACCGCCAAAGCCAGTGCATATCCTTTCGCTCCACCGACAGGCAAAACTGCTCCTTGCAGTGCTGCTTTGGCATCCGTCGTCGGATTTCCATCCTTATTGATGGCCCATCCCTCAGGAATCGAACGTCCTTCCTTTGCCGCCAAAATAATATTTCCACGGGCAACGGTTGAGGAAGACATATCAATCACAATCGATTGATCTCCGTTTGGAAATCCGTAAGAAATCGGATTCGTTCCGAAATAAGGACTTTTCCCTCCCCAGGGTGGAATTCCACAGGGCGAATTCGTATATGCTTGCCCGATCATTCGCTCTTGCGTGGCCATTTTGCAATAGGTTGACGCTGCTCCAAAATGATTACTGTTCTTAACCGTAACGAAACCAAGACCATACTCCTTGGCAAGCTCAATCGCTAAGGCCATGGAACGATAGGCCACTAGTTGTCCCAGACCGTTATCCCCATCGACACTTGCTACTGCATCATACAAGTTTTTTCGAATTGACGGCTTGGGATTAATTCTTCCATTCAAAATGCGAGATAGATATATGGGTAAACGACTAACTCCATGGGTATCAACCCCATCTAAGCTAGTATCCACAAGGATCGAGGAAACGATTAGTGCCTCATCCTCTGGGACCTCGACAGCCATCAAAAGGGCTTTGCAAAAGTTTTCGAGCGTATGCGAAGAATAATGTTGCTTCATTATTGTCCACCCCTTCTTAGTGGTTATATGTTTTTACTATTGTTTCATAATTAAGGGTTTAAGGTTCAATTCATTACTAATTTAAAATCAACAACCCGCGAAATTTAAACAGTCAACATTCAATCCGAACTTTGAAATATTTGATAGTTTAGCGAAAGAAGGAATCCGAACATATTTATTGTGATTTGTGCAAATCGAACTCATGATCTCCGTCTCTTCTTTTCTTATTACATGTTGTAATAAGAACGAAGTCAAAGTTCAGATTTTACCTTATGTATGGAAAGTCAAAAAACGCCAGGTGCAGAATATTCATCCTGCACCTGCACCCAAACACTAAACCTAAAAGAAGTAAATATTAGGCTATTAGTTAAAACAGCAAACCAGCTGGAGTCGGCACGAGCAGGAAAACTGTAAATGTTAAATATAACACAGCAGAAACTCCAATACTAAAAATTGCCGAGACTATCAAAGCAGGAAGTGTAAACCCTCTTTCGTTCAGATACCAGGACCCTAAAATTAAATAAACAAAAGTGGAGACATAGAACCCGATATAGATGACGCAGGCTACATACACAAATGTAGCTAAGACAATGACCGTTGACTTTACCCAGTCGAGTTCTGATTCCCCTTCTTCACCCTTTTCAGCGGCATTTGTTCTGATGCCCCTTATCAGCAGATAAAGTCCACTTACGAACAGAAAAACCTCAAGGACAAAGGGCAAGGCATTACTGCGTTCACTCAGTTCGAACCCTTGAACCATAAAGACGATGGCTACTAAAATACTAACCAATCCAGCAAGTAAATCAGCTTTACGCTTAGTCATTTGCTCCCGCCTCCTTTTTACAACGGTACTTGGACAAGAACATTGGGGTCAGCACTGAAACAAGAGTCAAAATTATTAATAATAGAGAGATCGGGTGGGTAAAGAAAACTTTAAAAACAGAGCCTTCAGCACCCGCAAGCGATATAGATCGACTTAGATTATCTTCCACGATGGGTCCCAGAATAATTCCCAGAGCCATAGCGCCAGTGTCAAAGCCGATTCTCCCACCAAAGTATCCAACGAGACCAAAGAAAATCATAACCATAACATCAACCATACTGTTTCTAATAGCATAGGAACCAATAATAGAGAGGGCAACTATAGCCACGCCTATATAGGAAGTTGGTACATTAAGCACCTTAGCCGTCCCTTTGATAAGGACTGATCCCACGAAAACCATAGCGATGTTAACTACAATTAAAGAAACAATAAAGGTATAGGCAAGATCAGCGTTATTTATAAAGATCTTAAAGCCAGGTTGAATACCGTGAGCTAACAAGGCACCCATAATAACCGCTGCAACAGCACTACCAGGAATACCTAAGGTTAACATCGGAATCAAGCTGCCGCCGATGGTCGCATTGTTGGCTGATTCGCTGGCAACAACCCCTTCAATAGCGCCTTTTCCGAAATTGCACTTATTATCATCCCAACGTTTTGCTTCATTATAAGAGATAATGGATGCAATCTCTCCACCAGCACCCGGCAAAATGCCTACAAATGAACCAATGACGGAGGAACGCAATAAATTAGCCTTTGTCTTCTTCCATAGTATCTTTGCCGTACGCAGAGTTGCACCTTTTTTGCCTTTATATGCTGCAATAAATTTTTTTTTGCTCCCAACTAGGATAATAACCTGAGAAAAGGAGAAAAGACCAATCATGGCTGGGATCACTTCAATACCCTGAACTAAAGAATACGAACCAAACGTAAAACGAGGTAACCCTTCAAGGGGGTCAAGGCCAATGGTACTAATGGTCATACCCAAAGCACCAGATATTAATCCTTTCACTACGTTACCCTGAGACATGGCGGCAATCGTACTAAGTCCGAAGATACAGAGCCAGAAAAATTCCGGTGCTCCGAATTTGAGTGCCAATTGTGCCATTGGAGCAGCTAGGAACAAAAGAAACAAAGTCCCTATCACTCCACCGAAAGCAGAAGCTAATAAGGAAGCATTTAAAGCACCTTCAGCGTCCCCTTTTTGAGTCATTGGCCAACCGTCAAAAGTAGTTGCCACTGAAGAAGGGGTACCCGGAGTGTTAATTAAAATCGCAGAATTAGAACCCCCATAGATTGCTCCGGAATAGATTGCCCCGAGCATAACCAAGCCACTAATTGGATTCATGGCAAAGGTAATCGGAACCATCAAAGCTACTCCCATGGTGGCCGTAAGACCGGGGAGCGCACCAATGATGATACCTCCAGTAAGACCGGCGATTATGAGTAAGAAATTAAAGGGTATAAAACTGTTTACAAACCCTTGTATAATGTGTTCGAGCATATTTCCAGCCTCCCTTTACAAATAGGAGGGGCAGGTGACCAGTCTGCCCCGTCCCCCTGTCAATTTGCTAAACTGATAGTTCTATTACTTGAGCAAATTAAACTTGGTTAAGAGGTTTTTATTGTACTCTTGTTGTTCATGAACATACTTATCAAACTCTTCCCCTGACATATTGTCAGTAGGCTGTCCGGCTTTTTTCATGTCTGCAAGATATTCTGGATCCTCTTGAATTTTCTTAAAGGAGTCGCGGAGGAATTTCACTTTTTCAGGATCCGTACCTTTTGGTACTGCAAATCCACGTCGAATATCGGATACTAGATCAAGTCCAGTTTCTTTGAGAGTTGGAACGTCGGGTAAGAAATCATTACGCTTTTCAGATGCGATTCCTAATATACTCATATTTTCCATACTGCGCATGACATCATTGACGTTACCGATCATAAGATCGATTTCTTTACCAAGAAGCGCTGCGTTTTGATCGGCTGCACCTTTGTAAACAACCTGGGTAACTTCAATACCTGTTTTGTCTTTAAGGTCAAGCAGCATCATATGATGACCGGTAAACGTACCGACAATACCTACTTTAAGCTTGTTAGGATTGGCTTTGGCAAAATCAATGGCTTCTTTCCAGGTTTTAAACTGACTACTTTTCTCAACCGCTAAAACTTGAGGATCAGTCACTACCTGAGAAATATACGCGAAATCATCAATACTAAATTGGGCCCCTTGTGCCATAGGTTGAAGAATCATGTGGGGTACATTTAAACCACCGAGAGTATAACCGTCGGGTTCAGCCTGAGCGATGGCACCAAAACCGATTGCTCCGCCGGCACCAGCCTTGTAGTTAAATACCCATGGTTGTTCAGGAACATATTTATTCCAGTACTTTTGCATAAGGCGCGCTTGGATATCACTGGAACCGCCGGCACTAAAGGCAATGACCATATTTAGTGGCTTAGTAGGGTACTTTTCTTTAACAACTGTCGATTTTTGACCACATCCTGTTAAAATAAGGGCTAAAACTAAGACCATGCCTACAATCGAAACCAAAATCTTGTTTTTCTTCATCACTTCTAACTCCCCTTTTTTTATAATTTTTTCTAATCCTATTGTTTTATACCTACCTTCAGTAGATAAACACCTCTATGTAAGATAGATATAAGGTTAACATTTACGTTCCTCCTGGATCCCTCGTTTAAGGTCTTGCATTCAAATATTATTAATAATAGGTATCATTGAAGATGCATATGGCAAGACGGCTACCTCCGGAGAAGTATAATTAGGCAGAGCCATATCTAATGCTTCTTGCAATGAAGAAGCAACTTCTACCATCAAAGTTTTAGCAAGTGTAGGAGAAATCTGATCGGAAACAATAATTGTTCTAGCTTTTACTAATGTTCGTGCCCAAAGGTAAGCTTTATGAGGCCCTATCACAAACTCTTTGGATGAAATTGATTCCACCACTTCACGAGGGGTTTTATGCAACGCCATTTCCTGTTCAAAGCTTTCTTCCCCTGACCCTTCGATACACTGTGCAACTAGAATAATGGTTCCGCCTTCTTTAACGATCTGAGAGGCAGGAGTTAGTGCCTTCTGCGCTTGGTAAAGATTTAAGTCTTTTGGAAACCCTCCCGGTGAGGCAATCACTACATCGGCTGGATTCATAGGCACTCCGAAAATCCCTTTGGCATATTCCGCTCCTTGACGATGAGCCTCAACCGGATGTCCGGCAACTGCATTCACCACCTGTTTCTTATCATTAAGAATAACATTGACAACCATATCAACGCCAACTATTGTCCCGATATCTTCTAAGTCCAGACGAGCCGGATTATCTTCTAAACGACCTAATTCTGCCCCAGGGCTAAATAACCGAGCGTGATTACCGGTGATTGTAGGACGGCCTCCTAAACCAATAACAGCTCCTTTAACTCCTGCTGTAAAGCCCATAAACTGATGAGCATCAATCATTCCAGTTACAATACGGTAATCGGCTTGGTTAAAATATTTATTGACATGTACTGGAGTTCCCTGTGCAGAAGTCCCTAAAAATGTTAACATTTCCTCATTATCCGCATCATGGGCAACAATATTTTTAATCCGTCCTAATAATTCTTCTCCTAAAATATACTTTAAATCCTCAGGTGTAGCTGGGCGATGTAATCCTCCACCTACAAGAATAATTATCCGGTCTTCAGTTATTCCCAATTGATTTAACCACGCAAAAAGTTCTTCTAAAATCAATCGGCTTGGCACCGGACGTGTAAGATCACTTACAGCGATAGCAATTTTATGAGCCTTGAGCAGTTTATCTTGATTAATATCTCCGATTAAATTTTCTATAGCTAAACGGATCTGCGATGATGGGTCTAGCTCTGGTACAACCTGACGTAGTTTTCCATACATGCATTGTACTGATTCGGGTACATTACAAGACTGTTTTTCTCGTCCATAAGGAACCTCAATTTCCATACTTTTCCCCTTCCAAAAAAGGCGATCATTACTATTGATTGTTTTTTTTAGTACATGACAGAGATTAGAAAGGGGTTTAAGATTTAATAGTCACTCAATTAAATCTTAAACCCCAGGACTCAAACAGCGTACATTTAATCCTCACCTCATAGAATAACCCTCATTTTAGGAAAGTATTAATTACGCGCTTGGATAGAGTCGTGTCAGAACAAATTCTTTATGGTTCAAGGCTTCTGCATCCGTCAAGCGACCGCGTGCAGTTTTCACGATACACTCCATCACTTTATCAGCTGCTTGTTCCATGTTTATTTCACGGGACAGTACTCCACTAATGTTCACATCGATATGCTCAGACATATTGATGCAAGTATTCGGATTAGCGGACATCTTGACCACGGGCTCGATGGGATTCCCAACGATATTACCTTGTCCTGTGATAAAGATGTGTAAAGTTGCGCCAGCAGCCATCATACTCGTAACACACTCAGCTGCCGCTGAGGAAGTATCCATGAAGTAGCGTCCTGGTACGGTCGGCTCTTCACAGGGAGCAAGCACTCCGATGATCGGGGTCTTTCCTGCTTTTGTGATATTGCCAAGTGCTTTTTCCTCGATAGTCGTTAAACCACCAGCAATATTACCTTGAGTCGGCTGAGTTCCCAAAAGATCAGCACCCTTGGACTCGATGAGATCCATATAGTCTTTATGAATCTTAAGAAATTTCGCTCCGAGTTCAGGAGTTGCGAAGTGTTTGGCAAGAATGTGCTCAGCGCCCGTTGTTTCCGGAGTTTCACCAAAGATTACAGTGCCACCCATTTCAACTAAGCGGTCTCCAACAACTCCCGCTGTTGGGTTACTAGCCAAGCCAGTAGTCGTATCAGACTCACCGCATTTGAAGCTGACGACCAGATCTTTGAGCTCACACTCTACTTTTTCTAAGGAAGTAGCATATTGGACAAACTCATGAGCTTTGCGGGAAGCTCTTTCGATCGTTTTCAGATCGCCATACCCTTCGATACCGAAATACGCTACAGGTTTACCCGTCTCAGCAATTCCATCAGCAATTAGCTTAGCCCAGTTCGGTTCGATTCCGATGATCACGACAGCTGCAACGTTCGGGTTGCGTCCAGCACCAATTAAGGTTTTGAAGTGCAACTCTAGATCAGCACCAAATTGAAGGCGTCCATAAGGATGGGGAATTGCCAATGTTCCAGCTATATTGTGTTCCACTGCCAAACAAGAAGAATTGGATAAATCATCCACTGGGATAATTAGCACATGGTTGCGGATGCCGATACGACCATTATCTCTCTTATATCCTAAAATCTTAGTTTCCATAATCCCACCTCGCAGTTCTTAAGTTATGTGTGTGTACCCAATCGCCGATTTTAACATCTGCGGTTGCAACGCCTATGTTCTCACCATATTTAAGGATAGTTTCACCCTTCGTAATCCCTTGAAGTGCGATTTTGTGACCGAGCGGAATATCGTGGTTTGACTTCACGTGATATTCTTTACCACTATGGAGTTCAACCCCTAGTACTTCTTCGCCAGCTTGAATGTCTTGGATAGCAACGCCTACGTAGTCGCCATCATTGTGAACTAAAAATTTGTGGCTGCTCATGATAACCCTCCTCTTTTAA
>NZ_JUEE01000241.1:0-32258 GCF_000802135.1 Desulfosporosinus sp. BICA1-9 | reverse complement strand
GAAGCAGAGTCGTGATGTAAGACAAATCAGTCATCCAGAGCTTCACGACCAAATGCCAGTCATCATTAACGATGACAAAGACCCCGCCGGAATAATGTTGGCGGAGACGAAGGAGAACGGAATCCTGATATGTTTTATGAGAAACAAGTATTGGCTTCAAACAGATCACCCCATATTTTGTAATCAAAGGGATAAAACCCCTCGTCACGCGATTATGGGGGCGTTTTGGGAAAGTCAAGTAATTCTGGCCGTTTTATGGCAGATTAAGAAAATTTTTATTACTAGTGAATTTCCAGTTCGACTGTATGAAAAAGCAAAATTCCTCCCACTAAAGTAGGAGGAATGCTATAAGGTTGGTTCAAGGAACCCCTTGGCCCAACCGCCTCGGCGAATGCCGAGAGTCTATTTATATAATAGGAGGCAATCGCCTGTAACCTTTGTGCCTTCCTGGGGGTTATGCTCTCTTCGCCCCACCCTCGATAAGACGACCGTCGTGTACGCACCTCGATAAAGACCAGTGCTTCAGCATCACGGGCGATAATGTCCATCTCTCCTTTTGGACAGCGATAATTTCGCGTAACTATAGTTAACCCTGAATCTATTAAAAAACGAGCGGCAAATTCCTCGCCAGATTTCCCCAAGGACTGTTTATTCTCCACAGAAGTTCACACAGCTCCTTTATGTTTTTCTGTTCTCCCGCTTATTTTTATCACAAAATGGACAGCGAATGCTGTCCATTTTGTGATAAAACCACTATTTTACTGAGTCACTTACCTAAATAAACTTTGAGCAGCCGCCGTAGCCATTTGGGCTAAAGGCGTGGGGTAAAGACCAATGGCTAAGGTGATTAACATGGTAAATACCATGGTGAACTTCATCGCTCCATGGACTGGAACATCCGGTAAGCCCTCACCCTCAGCGAGGAACATCACCTTGACCACCGAGAGATAATAGTACACGGATATCATGCTCATCACAAACCCGATATAGGCAATCGCCACATACCCTTGATCCATCGCTGCTGAGAAGAGATAGAACTTCCCGACAAATCCCGCCAGGGGCGGAATTCCAGCTAAAGATAATAAGGAAGCTGTCATGACGACGGTGGCTAAGGGGGAGCGACGCCAGAGGCCTGCATAATCGGCAATCTTGTCACTGCCTTGCTTCTCTGCTATATGGGTGGCCACTGCAAAGGCACCCATATTGGCGAAGACATAGATCATCGCATAGAAGAGGACCCCTTTGATTCCGGCGGATGATTCAGCGATGATACCCACCATGAGATAACCCGCTTGCGCTATGCTGGAAAACGCCAGCAAGCGCTTAATGTTGGTTTGCGGTATGGCAATCAAGTTACCCACAATCATGGTGATGGCTGCCATCACCACTAAGAGGGATTGGCCGGTGGCTGAAAAGGCTTGACTGTTCATCGTCAAGAGATACACCCGAATCAGCACGGCGAAGGCTGCTGCTTTGGAAGCAATGGCCAAAAATGCCGTCACCGGTGTCGGTGCCCCTTCATAAATATCAGGGGACCAAAGATGGAACGGAACCAGGGAAATCTTAAAGCCCAAGCCTGCCAGGATGAACGCGGTCGCCAGGAAGGACGCGGGGCTCAAGTTCCCACCCAGGGCACCGGCTATTTCCGTCAGTTGGGTGGAGCCGGTCAACCCGTAAATCAGGCTGATGCCGTAAAGCAAGATGGCCGACGACGTGGCACCTAAGACCAGATATTTGATGCCTGCTTCTGATGAACGGGCGTCATTGGCTAAATAGGCGACCAGGATATAGAAGGAAATCGTCATCAGCTCCAGGCCGACATACATGGTAATCAGTTCGCCTGCTCCAGCCATCAGCATCATTCCCAAGGTGGCCATTAAGAGCAAGGCATAGAATTCCCCGCGGTGTTTCGGTAAGTTCTGCACATACCCCCCTGACGAGAGCACGACGAGCAGGGCAGCCGCTAAGAAGAGTACTTTAAAATAGACTGCGAACTGATCGTGCATATAGAGTCCGTCTAGGAACGAGGCATACTCACCGTTGAAAAAGTCAGACAAGGTATAACCCAGAACCCCTAAGAGCGAGAACACGGTCAGGGGCATCATGCCTTGGCGAGCACCGGCTGGAATCAGGAGTCCAATGGCCATCAACATCAAGGCCAGGGTGGCCAGCGCAAGTTCAGGCGTGAGCACGGTCGCGAGATTGAACTCTACCATTAGAACAACCCTCCCATCTTCACCTGACTTACCGTCTCAAGGACCTTAGCAAGGCCTGAGGAGGTAACTCCGGTATCGATCAAACCCAGTAATACGTTCGGGAATATGCCGGCAAAGAAGATCACGAACCCGAATAAGACGAGGGGTACTAATTCTGGCCCTCGAAGATCGGTGAGATGATCCCATTCGGAACGACGCGGCCCGAACATAACGTTGGCAATAATCCGTAAGATATAGACGGCTGTAAAGATAATCCCGACAATGCCGAGCACGGTTTGCACGGGGAGGACCTTGATGGCACCCATGAAGATCGTGAATTCAGCAATGAAGTTCACGGTTCCCGGCAAGCCCAGCGAGGCCATACCGGCAATCATAAAACCAATCGCTAAGCGCGGCATTTGATGGGCCAGTCCGCCCAGATCGGCAATGTTGCGCGTATGGGTCTTCTCGTAGATAAAGCCGATCATGGAGAAGAATAAGGCTGCCATGACTCCGTGGGCAAACATCATGGCTACAGCTCCGGTAGCGGCTGTCGGGTTCAAGGCCGCGATGGCGATGATCACGTAGCCCATATGGCTGACGGAGGAATATCCGACCACATATTTGAGGTCTTTTTGCGCCAAGGCGATGAAGGCCGCATAGAGGACGCTGATCACAGCCAGCGTGGCAATGTACGGTGCCCAGAAACTGGCACCCACCGGCAGGACATAAACCCCTAACCGAATTAAGCCATAGCCCCCAATTTTCTTTAAGACGCCTGCGTGAATCATACTCACGGCCGTCGGCGCACCGGCATATCCGTCAGGAGACCAGGAGTGGAAGGGGAACATGGAGATCAAGGATCCAAAACCAATCACCATTAAGGCAAAGGCGACCTTTTGGAAGGCTGGACTAAAGAGGTCTTGCCTTGCGGCGAGTTCATCAAACATAAAGGTTGGATTACCATTGACCGCGCGTACGAAACGGGTTAGCAAAGAATACGCCGGCCAAAACACGCCAGTCCGCATTGGAGAGAATCACCAGCGCCATGATCACAAAGACTGAACCCGAGATCAGTGCTCCCATTAGCCAACTACGGTTTTCTGGATTGCTATCACAGATATCTCCACGCAGAGTCAGCATGACAGCGAAGACGACCATCAGGGAGACCGCTGCCGTATAAATTAACAACTGCACCGCTGCCAAATAGTCGGCATTTAAGAGAATATAGAGCACGGCAACTCCCGAAAACGATAGGGCTAGATAGAGCGCGCTGTGCACAATGTTCTTGGAGGTCACAACACCCCAAGCTGCTGCAATCGACAGGATCGCAAAAATAAAGAAAACGATAGTGCCCATGCTCACCCCACCTTCCCACTGGACATGTTTGATTGCTCTGCACGTTCAATCATATCCCAAAGTAATTCTTCACGGTCATAGGTATCGCAGCCATACAATACAGGGATATTGAAATCAAACCTGTCGTAAATACCGTAAGGCTCAGCGCACATCATACTGAACTCCAGAGGCCCTTAGATTCGCCCCCGTTATCAGCAGATTTTCTGCCAATTCCTTGGGGAGAATTCCAACACTTTTCATGCGTGATTGAGCAATCTCATTACCTAAAAAGATACCATAGTACTCCTCAATCATCTCTGGCATATCCTCGAGAAAGCTCTCAAGTGCAGGCATAAACTCGTCAGGAACATCATGGCTTACTCCGCCGATGCGAAAGTAATTGGGAGTCATACGATTGCCCGCAGTCATCTCAAAAAAGTCGAGAATCCGCTCGCGGTCACGTACGCAATAACTCCAAGGAGTCCAGCCGCTAATATCTAAAGACCCACTCGCAATCATAAACAAGTGACTAGCAATACGACCCAATTCCGCAAAGATCACGCGGAGGTACTCAGCGCGCTCAGGCACTTCTATGTCCATCAATTTTTCAACGGCTTGGACGTAACCAAGACTGTTGTGTGGACCTGCTAGATAATCTAAGCGGTCTGTGTACGGAATAAACTGAGTATAAGTTCGACTTTCTGCCATTTTCTCCAGACCACGATGAAGATACCCAATTTTGGGTTCAACATTAGTAACAACCTCTCCATCCAAATGGACCACCATGCGAAACACGCCATGTGTACTTGGGTGTTGGGGGCCCATGTTTAAGGAGTACTCTTGAGTTCCTTCAATCATTATAGTTTCCCCACCTATTCCCCTTCTTTTCTTACTCTCATAACAGCACGTTGTTCATGACTCTCAATAACATAATCTTTCCGCATTGGATACCCTTCAAAATCATCCCACATATAGATACGCTTCAAATTTGGATGTCCTCTAAATTGTAAGCCGAACATATCGAAGGCTTCACGCTCTAAAAAGTCTGACCCCTTCCAGAGCTGAGTCACTGAGTTAATCACAGGATTCTCTCGTTCTACTCTAGCTACAATCCTTAAACGCTGAGGACCGCGAAGACTGGATAATTGGTAAACAACTTCGAGGTGATCCTCCAGATCCATTCCGCATAGGTCAATCAACTTTTCCTTATGTGGCTTATGGGGTGCCAATAAATGAACAATAGCCATCACTACAATTGGTAGAACCACTGCAAACGCGAGCAACAGCCCTACTGCAGCAAAGTTATCTGACATTTTTCTCCCTCCTTTCGATCTAAGATTGTGACTAATTTCTTATTCTGTCACATCGTCTAGCCTTATTCCCGCTTCCCTTAATTCACTTCCTTTCGAGTAGTAGGTTGTAACCTTATTCCCTCCTTTCTCGATACCTACCTTAAAACTGATATTTAACTCCTTGTTAATATCAGTCTCGGCACTTGAGTTATTGATAAACTAGCCCTTATGAAGCACCACGTCAGCAGCTAGTTCAATTAGACTAAGCTCTGCCTCTAAACTGATCTCTCATTTACAAACCTATAAGCTTTATTCATTGTCAGATGGATTTCTCCCGATATAACGCTTTGACGCTCTCTAAACTCTACGGCTAAAAGTTACCTAAAAACACAACTTTGGAACTTTAGTTGTCAACCAATCGCTGTCTCTAAGAACACTGGTTTTTTTAGATCCTGTCAGTGAAAAAACCTTCGGTCCCCTTCTCCAAATGGATAAGGGGACCGAAGGAAAACTCAGGCAAAAGGAACACCTACGTCCTGGCATACTCAAGGATCTTGGCTTCTACATGGCTCAACCACCGCACATCGGCTTCCGCGTGAAACAATGCC
Organism: Desulfosporosinus sp. BICA1-9; assembly: GCF_000802135.1. Taxonomy (NCBI): domain Bacteria; kingdom Bacillati; phylum Bacillota; class Clostridia; order Eubacteriales; family Desulfitobacteriaceae; genus Desulfosporosinus; species Desulfosporosinus sp. BICA1-9. Next base: position 26,825 of record NZ_JUEE01000241.1, on the reverse strand, counting down.
GCATCCGTGAGAAGATCAGTCATCATATTCTCCCGGTTGATCCCGCCTTTGCTCAGGCGATACTTGGTTTCTGTCAGTTCTCTCATTTGCTCCATGTATATTTGAGTCTGTCGTTCAAGGAGATGGAGCGCAAGCTCCGGATTCTCCCTGCTAATGAACACTAGTTTTATAAAGAGTTCATCTCGCAGAGCCCTTGGTTTGGTAGCCGGTTCTTGGAGCCAACGCTCTAACTCCCGGACCCCTTTCGGGCTAATATCGTACACCTTCTTGTCTGGTCGGAAACTTTGCTCTTCTTCAGTTCCACTAACGAATCCTTCTTTATCCAGCCTGTCCAGTGTGGTATAGATTTGCCTAACCGGCATGACAAACTACTCTCCTTATAATTCTGTTTATTCTTTTATGTATAAGTTTAACCAATTTTATAATTTACTCTGAACGCAACGCTCTGACCGGGTCAACCTTTGAGGCCAACCAAGCTGGGTACACTGTACTCAGACCAACGACCAAAGCCATGACGATGGCAACGCCAATGTTTTTGGCCCAAGGGATCGAGTATCGGCTGTTCATGGCCTCGATCGGCGCGATATTGGCAGCCTTCCAAGCGGGTAGCCAAGCAGAGAAAAGGCATGACAGCACGCCCGTTAGCCATATTATGGCGTAATTAAGCATCGTAAAACGAATGCGGGGAATAGAAACCTTGAACACTTCGTTCAAAGTATCGCTCACTGTGCTGAGCAAACCTTGAGCCAAATATGTCCCTAAGAGGAGCCCCAGCGTACTGCCAATTACACCGATTAATATTGATTGGGCTATGATTAATTTATGGATTTCCCAGCGTCGCCAACCCAAGGCACGCAGGATTCCAAGTTGACGACGTTGTTCGGATACCGCAACTCTCATGGAGTTATACATGACATACAAAGCCAGGAACAAGCCCATGAACCCATAAACATTATTAAGGCTCTTAATGAAACCCAACATTTTGTCTTTATTCCCGTTTCGTCCCAAGGGGGTGAGCACTTCTACTCTATTACCCAAGCTTTCCTGTAAGGCTTTTTGCACCGCCAGTACATTGTCCGGGTTTTGCAGGACAATGCTGATGTACGATAATTTGCCCTCCAGCTCGAAAGCCTTCTGAGCCGTTGTCAAGGGCATAAAGACCACGGCACCGCCATTGGTCTGGGCCACTCCGCTGTCTTCCAAGATTCCGATCAGGGTAAAATCCTGCATTCCCAGCATAGTCTGGATCTGCCAGATATTCCCCACTTTTACCGGCTTCCCCCGTAACATTCAACCCTTGCAAAGCCACCAACGCCGCTATCGCTACTGCCACACTCAGCGTATTTAAAATCGCCCGCAATTTTCGACGGCGAAAATAGGCTAGAGCTAACTTTATGCTTAACAACTCTCTCACCTCGCTGTCGAATCAAGGATTCGTCCGTCTTTCAGGCTGATCAGAGCGTGACCGTACGCGGCAACCATGGGATCATGAGTGACCATAATGACTGTAACTCCCAGGTCTTCAGTAATTTCTTTTAGTATAAAGAGCATCTGATCCCCGGTTTTAGAATCCAGGTTACCCGTAGGTTCATCGGCCAAAATAAGGGAAGGTTGGTGAATGAGAGCCCGTATGATGGCTATCCTTTGCATTTGGCCCCCTGATAATTCTGCTGGATAGTGTTTACGTCGGCCTTCAAGATCCACCCGCTTCAGCCAGTCACTCACTTTGGGTTGCCAAACGGAGCGGGGCTGGCCGGCCATCAGTAAAGGCAAGGCGGCATTCTCCTCGGCACTTAAGGTGGGGATCAGATTGAACAACTGAAAGATAAAACCGATTTCCTGGCGACGAAACAGGGTGAGCTGATTATCCTTCCAGTCGGAAATTTTCCGGTTGTTGAGGAAAATATCCCCTTGACTTGGCTTGTCTAAGCCGGCCACTAAATTTAAGAGTGTGGACTTGCCTGACCCGCTTGCCCCCATAATTGCTAGGAATTCGCCCGCTTTGACTTCTATACTCACGTTATCCAGACCTACTACCTGTTCCTTGCCCTGGGTGTATTGTTTACTGACGTGATCTAGCCTAACCTCACATCCCCTGATCTGCTTCTCTCCCAGCGATTCTCTACTTTTAGTCACTGCTATTTCAACCATAGTTACATCCTTTCTGCCCCTATAGCTAAAAGTATATATCCAGCTAATACTATATACATAGCGAGTGTGGAATTCAATAGATTTTGTTCTATATATGCCTTTTTCAATCTTTTTCGAAAAGTGGAACTTTAGTAAAACAGAACTATTTAGCTCCTAAACGTAGTATAATAAGATCATCGATTGTGAAAGTAGATACATACAACTTAGGTGGGGTGGTTTTTTCATGAGTATCTTTGAAGTTATTATGTTGATTTGTTTCGGCGCTGCGTGGCCCCTATCCATTTATAAGTCTTACATCTCTCGATCAACCAAAGGTAAAAGCGTATCTTTTCTCATCGTTATTCTGATTGGGTATGTTGCCGGGATCTTGAATAAAGTTTTTAATCAGTATGATATGGTCGTCTATTTATACTTACTCAATTTCATGATGGTCTTAATAGATCTCCTGATTTATGTTCGCAACAGTAAAATTGCTGCCGCTACCTCTTCTCACCGATATAAGCCAGAAATGTCTCGACCTGCAGTATCCGCTAAATAGAGATGAACAACCCTCCCGTAGCCGCGAATTCTCTCGGCAACGGGAGGGTTCTTTGTTTAAGGAAAAACATTAGTGAATTTCTTTAGGTATAAAAGATAAGTAAAAAAGCAACTGGTTTTCACCAATTCGATTCACATATTAATGTTCACAGACTATCCCCATAGCTCCTTCTAACTCTAACCACTTAACGAACAACATCTTTTTCAAGGTAATTCTAATTGCAATAAAACCATTTTTAATTTTTAGTCTGGACGGATAGTATATAATAATTGTCTCTACCTGCATAACCTTATATTTATATCGCTCTTCAATATTCGGCTCTCCGATATATATTTTCGGTACGTAACTACCTGTTACGCTATCACCTGAGCATGGTCAGCCACCGGCAGTAGGTTGGAGTTCCAGGTTAATAACCACGGACCCTGACTTTAACTTTATATATTGTGCGGCATCCATGTCTAAGATAAACATAAAACCTCCAACAGTTTAAATGTATTAGATAGACGGTAGTTTAAGATACTGAAGTATTGCTGACACATCCTTTAACAAAATACCCTCAAGTACCAAAATTTCTTTTTGCGTTAGTCCGCTAGTCTCTTGATAAAAATTGTCAACAATAATTTCTCCTGCTTCCCTGATCAGTCCGATAGATCCAAATTGGCTGTATGCCGTCAACATCATTTCGTCAAATACTTTCATATCTTCCAGTTGATATTCAAATACCGAACACCAGTCCTGTAAAAATTTTTGTTCCGACATAGCGGTGCTTTCTAAAATTTGTTCTTTATAAGTGCTGATTAGAACGACAACAGCCGATAAATAAGCATGTAAAACAGAGAGGACTTGCTTCTTATCGATCTTTTTTCTTAATAGTCTTTTATTTAGCGGTTCCACATTAATCTTATTATCCAGTTGAAGCAAAGCTACTACTAATTCTTCTGCTGCAATACTAGCAGTGAGCCATAACCTCTTTTGAGAATCATTAGCCGCCTTTTTTATAGCTCGACGATTAAATCTCAAGGTATGCCTACCTACATAACGTTTATAAGGGATCTTAAAAGAATCCAGTACATCTTGTATAAATGAAATGGCTTGCATAAGGTACCCTCTTTTCAAGATTTCCCAGAAAGTATAACGCACTTTGCTCCTTAAGTATATAGTTCACCACAAGGACAAACAAGGATAGTCACTGCACACTTATCCTAAGACCAGTGTCAATTGACTGTCTCTTGTGGCGCCATATAAATCTACCTGATTCTAAGATATGTCAGAGAATTCCTTTTTCCTTAGCGTCGTTAATCAAACCCGTCCTAAAATCTGGATGAGAGATACTAATTAATGCCTCAGCCCGTTCTCGAAGGCACTTGCCCCGTAAATTAACTATGCCGTATTCTGTAACAACGTACTGGACGTCATTGCGTGAAGTTGTTACCGCCGCCCCTCGGTCAAGATCACAGGTAATTCGTGATATCTTACCACCCGACGCCGTTGCAGGTAAAGCGATGATCGAAATCCCTTTTAGTGAACGACTTGCTCCCCGGACAAAGTCAACCTGTCCACCCACTGCGCTAAATTGCCTAGAACCAATCATTTCAGCATTGACCTGGCCCATTAAGTCCACCTGTATAGCTGAATTAATCGATACCATGTTTTCATGTTGCCCGATCACATAAGGATCATTGACATAGTTGACAGGAAGTATCACGACATCTGGATTATTATCCACAAAATCATACAGTTTACGTGTTCCCATCAGGAAGGTGGCAATAAATTTTCCAGGATTGATAGATTTCTTTTTATTCGTAATGACACCTGCCTCAGCTAAAGCCACCACGCCGTCAGAAAACATTTCCGAGTGAATACCTAAATCCTTTTTATCATTTAAAAACAGCAATACAGCATCTGGGATTGCCCCTATCCCTAACTGAAGCGTAGCTCCATCTTGAACCAATGTCGCCACGTTTTCACCGATAGCTTTTTCCACTTCCCCAATTTTCGGTGGTTTAAGCTCAATTAATGGTTCATCCTTTTCCACAATAAAGTCTAGTTCATCCAGATGAATTTTGCTCCCACCGGTTCGGGGCATATTATTATTCATCTGCGCGATGACCAGTTGAGCACACTCCGCAGCTGCCTGAGTATAATCAACCGAGATACCAAAACTACAAAACCCCTGCTCGTCAGGCGGTGTAAGCTGAATCAATGCCACATCGACAGGCAGACTATTATCCTTAAATAACCGTGGGATTTCGGAAAAAAAGCATGGTGTATAATCCGCTCTTTTCTCCTCAAGAGCCTTTCGCGTTGGTGCTCCGATAAACAGACCATTATGACGAAAACTCTTCTCTAATTCTGGTTGAGCATATTTGGCAGGTCCCATGGCTACCATATGAACGATTTCCACATTATTAACTTCCGGTGCACGATTCACCAAGGCTTCAATCAAGGCAGGCGGTTCACCACAAGCATGCCCTATGACTACTCTATGACCGGTTTTAATATTTTCCACAGCTTGATCAGCACTTACGATCTTATCTTGATAAACACTTCTCCAATCGTTCATAAAAGATTCCTCACTCTTATTACTATTTGATCGACAAGTTGCTTTTCGTCAACCTCCATGGCATCTATAGTTGCTGCAGCTACAACGACACACGGGCTTACTCTCTGACCATACCTTTGAGCACAATTGGCAGAACACCCACTAAGATAAATCACCAAATCAGTATCAAAACTGTTAAAGGTAACCTGAATACCCGTTGCAGAAAGTAACTCTTGTACCTCGTTAGCAACCTCACCTCGATTAATCAATGGATTGCATCCACCGCAGAAACTAATGCTGACCTTCTTATCCAACATAGTTATCTTCACTCATCAATCCTTAAAAAGTTATTTCGTAGCAATCCCTGCAATGGCTTTAGCCAGTTCTTTTTTCTGTTCAAGATTACCCTGGCGAGAGATCATGATGCGCTGAGCCTGTGGCGAACCTGCGCCATGCATAGATTCAGTCCGGTAACCAACTGCAGCAGTACCTAAGGTGATATTTTCAATTAAACGGAGGATGCGCATGCGGTCTTCAGTTGGAACTGAGGCCACCCCACAGAAATATTTTTCAACGATCTTGCCGATTTCCGGATGATGTAGATCTTTTTCAGATGGCATAGTAACCATTAAGCCACCAGCGACATCTTCAGCCAAGCGGGCAATTTCATATGGGAAACGAGTTACGTTTTGTTTACAAACATTGGCTAATAATAAATTAATAATGTAAGTGCCTGATGCTGTTTTATTGCCTTCCGCTGAACAGGCAATCCCGCAGGAGTATAATGTTTCATTAAGATGCATCATTTCTATAAGTTTATCTTTGACGTGAGACGCTTTAGCTGCGCCGTTATAATCAGCGGCCAGTGCTGTCGCCCCAATCAAGACATCACCTACGCCGACTTTGCACCCACCATAGCTTTGACGATGATAACCAGCAAACCGCTCGACCAAAGCACCGCTGAATTCGGTTTCCCCACACATGAACACATTTTCCCAGGGAATGAATACATTCTCAAACACCATCAATGCTTCATGTCCACCGAACTGTTTATTTCCCACATCAATATCTCCGCCCTCTAGTTTGCGAGTATCACAAGACTGGCGACCATAGATATAGACTATGCCTTCTGCATCTGCTGGGGCGACAAAAGAAACAGCATAGTCAGCATCATCTTTTCCCATAGCGATAGTAGGCATAACAAGAATCCAGTGAGAATTGATCGCCCCTGTTTGATGGGCTTTTGCACCCCGAACGACAATACCGTCTTCCCTTTTCTCAACAACATGCAAAAACAGATCCGGATCTGCCTGTTTGCTGGGCGATAGATTTCGATCCCCTTTAGGATCAGTCATTGCACCATCTACAGTCCAATCTTCTTCCTGCATATTTACTAAAAACTTTGTGAATCTATCGTGATAAGTTGTTCCCAGTTTTTGGTCCATTTCAAAAGTAACACTGTCAACTGCATTAATGGCATCCATCCCTACACAGCGCTGGAAACAGGCAGCTGTTTTTTGCCCTAAGAGGCGCTGCATTTTTACTTTTTTGACTAGATCATCGGTGCTTTGATGCAAATGGCAAAAACGGTTAATCTTTTTTCCAGTAAGATGAGACGTAGCTGTCATTAATTCCTCATACTGTGGATCCTCGGCAAAGGCATAAGTGGCTTTGACAGAATTCATCGAAGGCCTGATTATGGGGTGATCAACCGTATTATCCACCAGTTCGCCTTGAAGGTAAATTTTAAAATTAAGATTTCGCAAACTTTCTTCATACTCTGCAGCAGTTTTCATTCAACATACCTCCTTGATTTACTTCAAAAATATTAGTTCAATAAATTTTAAATATTTTTGAATTGGGTAACCTCTTCAACTTCAATTCTGCTTTTGAACTCGGGTACCTCTTCCGCTTCAATTCTACTGTTAAATACCGGGTCTTTTTTCTTATCATAATTCGGCCAGTTGCGGAAGAAGTCTCTACCAAAAATAAGCACACATAGGACAGTACCAACGGCCAAAGCATACCCTGCACCACGAGAAATTAATACTGCTGCCACTATCCCCGCTATACCTAGGTCATTGAAGGTGCGGGCTTTTAATACTCCAACCCGGACGGAAACATAACCTTGTACCAGCATTGTCAGGGCAAGCGCAATCGGCAAAATAGGTTTTACTAAAGTGACAATTGGCGTTAAGAAATACCCTGTAAAAGTTCCCAACCGGAATGATGCGACTCCACCGGTCAAACTATCCATAGCTTCAGGCCCTTGTTTATAACGCTCGCAAGTGACGACCTGCATTGCTGCCCATATTGGTCCGCACATAGTTAAGTCAGGTCCTAACATGGACATTGACATATTACGAATACCTACTATGATGTTGTTACGATTTGGGTCAAAATGTACATTTTCATCCCCATTCCGGAATTCTCTGGCCTCATCAATCAGTGCTTCAGCCTGAATCAAATCACCAAATAGGACAATATAGACCGAAATTACTAGGGGTGCCGAACTTACGAACAAGCTTAAGGCAGGCCACCCGATACGTGCAGAAAAAGGAGTCCATTCGGTAAACAAAGTATAAAACTGTGGTACGGTAAAACCCCACTGAACATTGGGCCACGGTAATTCACCTAATAAAGGTGCGATAATAATCGCCAGTAAGAGTGCTGGTACTAAACCTAAGTCTGAAATAAACTTAAGTGGTTTATGATCTTCTCTTAGTTTTTTAAAGTGATTGGAGAATAAAAGATAGAATGCCAGACCAATGGCAATCGTAATAGTCCAAGGATAGGTATCAAACCTCTGCCCTTTGTCAAACACCAGCTTGATAGCTGCAATACCAGCTCCCAGTAATATTCCGGATTTTAGGGCATCAGGTACAATATCAACAAATTTTTTAGCTAAACCAGTAGCCCCAAGAAAGAATGCGAATAGACCAAGTTCCAGTTCAAAAGCAATTAAAGCATGCATTCTGGGAACACCTTCAGGGAATGTTTTCAGATAGATCAACAATAAGGGAATAGCCGGTGTAATCCAGCCGGGTACGATAGGATCTCCCAAATGTGAATGTAATAAATAGAAGAAACCGTTTAAAATAACAATAGTGAGTGCGACCTCAAATGGCATACCGAGGTATTCTTGAAGCAAGGGGATTGCGCCCAGACAAACCGCACACATGAGTAATCCTTGAATGAAGTCGGGAATTTCAAAGCGATAGTGATAAATGGGTAGTCTAAGCTGGAAAGGACCAAACGGGATATAAGGTTGAACTTGACCTACTTTTCGCTTGCGAACAGGACCGAGTAGACTCATGCTAACACTCCCTTTCTAAAATCGTAGCACCTGGTTGAAATTACGTTTACCAACAACCTGCAAGTCTTGACTCCCCCCTCCAGAAGATTTATCGGAAGTTCCCCGGGATTTTTGTTACTAAGATGTGAATATTGCAACTCCTATGCCAAGTTCTAAAAAAGTTAAGAACATCTCTTGAGCTCCTAAAAATCAGCATATTTGCCCAAAAAGTAATAAGTTAATGCCTTTTTGTTTTTAACTAATCAGGCATTAACTTATTATATTTGGGCATTGTTGCACATAGTTTTCTGAATAATCACTCTAAGCCCTTGCAAATTGTGGATTGGGCATTATTGCAACGTATCGCAAAAATGCAACATGTTATTTTTTCAAACCATACTTACCTAATTTTCGAAAAATGGTTGTGCGATCAACTCCTAAAACTTCCGCCACCTTTTGCCATGATTGATATTCTTTATATGTTTCTTCTAATATATAAGCTTCAGTTTGGGCCACTGCGTCCTTTAATTTTGTCCCGCGCTTCGGTAATATAGCTTGATGTCGTATCGTATCTGGTAGCAAATTAACAGTAAGCTCCTCCTCAGATGATGTAATCATCATACGTTCAAGGACATTTTCTAATTCACGTACGTTTCCCGGCCAGGAGTGTTCTGACAGTTTATCAAGCAAATGCGGCGAAATCCTATGATTAAAAGCAAATCGTTTATTTAACTTATCGACAATATACTTAACCAATAAAGGAATATCTTCCTTTCGCTCCCTTAAAGGAGGAACTTGAATGGGTACAACCATCAAACGGTAAAAAAGATCTTCGCGAAAAGTACCGTTGTCAACCATTCTAGCAAGATCTCGATTGGTTGCAGTGATGATCTTTACATTTATTTGTATAGTTTTGGTGCTTCCAACCCTTACAATTTCTTTCTCCTGAATTGCGCGCAAAAGCTTAACCTGCAGTAGTAAAGGCATCTCACCCATTTCATCCAAAAATAGTGTCCCTTTATGGGCCAATTCCAAAAGACCTGGCTTACCTTCTTTTTTGGCACCAGTAAAGGCTCCTCCCTCATAGCCAAACAATTCCGATTCTAATAGTTGTTCAGGTATGGCCGCACAATTAATTTTAATAAACGGCTTACTAATGCCTTTGCCCTGTTCATGAATCAATTTAGCAAATAGTTCTTTACCTGTACCCGACTCTCCTGTTATCAATACAGTGGTATCAACGCATGCGACCTTCATCGCTAATTGTATAGCCCGAGCCATTAATTCACTGCCAAAGATAATTCCTGTATCTTGAATTTGTAATGAGCGTAGATGGTTTAATTCGGCTTCATATTTCAATGTCTGTTCTTTTGTTTCTTGTAACTGATTTTGCAAAGAGTTAAGTTCTGTAATATCGCGAACATTAGTGACAACACGGGATAACTTACCCTCTTCGTCAAAAACTGGATTACCTGTCACCAGTATCTGCTTGTTGGTACGTTTAATTGTTTGGGCGATGGTAATAGTATGTCTCTTCTCAATAACCCGCAAGGTTGCTGACTGATCATAAACGCCTTCACTAACCAACTGTTTCATTGTCTTACCGACCACTTCGTTGGCTTGTATACCAGTTATACGTTCGTATGCGTTGTTGAGTCGTAAGACAAGACCGTTGCCGTCAGTGATAAAGATCCCATCGTAGGAAGAATTAATTATTGCTTCATATTCTCTGAACAGTTGTTTAACAGAGTTTAGTTCCTTCGAAAGATGGTCTATACTGGATAAATCATGGAAAACACATACTGCGTTACGAATAACCCCCGTTTCAAGCATGGGTGAGTAATTCGCGACCACCGGTATGGCATTGATGACAATTTTCTGACCGTATAATGCTTGCCCAGATTCAAGAATCTTCGGTAATAAAGAATTCGGAATGACATCAGTTATCAGTCGACCAACAAGTTCATTATTAGCTACGCCAACGATATCAGCCACGACACGATTGGCAATGACAATAATTCCATGTTCGTCCACGACAATTATTCCACTATTAGCTACATCAAATATGTTACGGATTCGTTCTTGCAACTTTGAACCGCTTAGACTGGCATCAGATGCCAAATCACTTGGTCTAACTATACCTAAAACTTGCTTCTGTTCGTCCACCGCCATCATCTATACCTCAGTTTCCACGCCAATCGACATTTTGTATAATTATATTCGTTGATGACTATTCTATATCCTTTTACAAAACAAGAGCTGTTCCTTTTTTCTGAAAATTTTTATTTGAATACAACATATTCCAATTACCATCAAGTTTCACTGAAACAAACATTTTGGCTCATCAATTGAATTGTTGATGTTCTATTTTTTCATACCTTATTTTGGTAGACATAAGGCAACTTAGATGTTATTATTAAGTTGTTAGGTAAAATAAGTAAAGTCTCTTACAAGGTCTTCTTGATTACACAAGTTTTCAATCTTCTTAGGATTCGCTATTGACTGATATAATTGAGGACCTTGCGGAACCGCCTAACGCGGTTCTTTTGTTTTATATAGAAAGGGAGGAGAAGTGATTATGAGGTTACTAATTGTTTCGAACAGGCTGCCGTTGAACGGAGTTCAACAGGACGGCAAACTCATCTTTGAGCAAAGCGCTGGAGGTTTAGTCTCTGGCTTAAGTGCCTATTTAGATTTGTTGAAAAGCACCTCGGCCCAGGACATCGAATATGTCTGGATCGGATGGCCAGGAATCACGGTGCCTGACAAGATGCAATCTGAAGTGAAGAGCGTTTTAGTGGATCTCCATGCTTCTCCGGTATTCTTATCGGAAAAGGCGATGGACAAATTTTATCTAGGTTTTTGTAATAAGATTATTTGGCCCTTGTTTCATTATTTCCCAACCTATACTGTCTATGACAAGGAGTACTGGCTTCAGTATCAAGATGTTAACAAAATTTTCAGGGATGCAGTGTTGGAGGTAATCCAGCCAGGGGATGTAATCTGGGTGCACGATTACCACCTTATGCTCCTGCCGAGCCTGCTCCGGGAGAAATTACCTGACACTCCAATCGGCTTTTTCCTGCATATACCCTTTCCATCCTATGAGCTCTACCGACTTTTGCCGCCTGTTTGGGGCCGAGAAATCCTGCGCGGACTCTTAGGTGCTAATCTCATTGGCTTCCACACGCCTGAATATGCTCAGTATTTCTTACGATCTGTGCTACGAATTTTAGGCTATGAACACAAGCTCGGGCAAATCCTATCCCAAGATCATGCTGTTAAAGTTGACACCTTCCCTATGGGCATTGACTATCAACGCTACCACTCAACCCCCACTAGTTCAGAGTTTGGGGAAGATATGCAGGATTTGGAACAACTACTGGACGGCTTCAAGGCTATTCTTTCGGTCGACCGCTTAGATTACAGTAAAGGAATCAGCAACCGCTTGCAGGGATACAAGCTGTTTTTGGAGAACAATCCCCAGTGGCGAGAGCAAGTAGTTCTGCTCATGATCGTGGTTCCTTCTCGCGTTGGAGTTGCCCATTACCAACAAATGAAACGGCAGATTGATGAACTTGTGGGCGAAATAAACGGTCGCTTCGGCACGTTTTACTGGACCCCAATTATTTACCAATACAAGTTTTTGCCGCTTGACTCTCTGCTGGCTATGTACCGACAAAGTGACGTCGCCCTAATCACTCCCCTACGGGACGGTATGAACTTAATTGCCAAAGAATATGTAGCTGCTCGCACGGATCAAACCGGTGTGCTTATTCTGAGCGAAATGGCCGGCGCCGCCAAAGAACTGGGAGAGGCTCTAATCATTAATCCCAACAACCTAGAAACCATTGCTGAGGCTTTGCAGCAAGCTCTGGCAATGCCTGAGACAGAGCAGAAAAAGCGCAACCAGGTCATGCAACAGCGACTCAAACGCTACGATGTGGTACGCTGGTCGGGCGATTTTATTCAGGAACTGTTGCAGGTGCAGAAAGGACAATCCCAGGCCCTCCCCCTAAGTCGACACAAACAGACCTTATACACTGCTTTCCATCGGGCCGATAGACACTTGCTGCTGCTTGACTATGACGGAACTCTAGTTCCCTTCACAGACAACCCTGACCAAGCAAAGCCTGATCGGGAACTTCTCGATCTTCTGAAGGAATTAACGAACACGAATACGGACGTCGTTATTATTAGTGGCAGGGATAGAGCAACCCTTGAAACTTGGCTGGGTTTCTTAAATATTACCCTAGTGGCCGAGCATGGAGCCTGGCTCAAACGGCGGGGGGAGCAGTGGCGCTTGAGCAAACCTCTGGTCAACTCCTGGAAACGTCAACTCCTGCCGATGCTCGAAATTTATGCCGACAGACTCCCGGGCTCATTTATCGAAGAGAAAGAATTTTCTCTGGCTTGGCACTTTCGTCAAGCTAATCCAGAGCTTAGCGCCGCCTGTGCTCGAGAACTCATGGACGGGTTGGTAGCTTTCACCTCCAACGTTGATATTCATATACTACAAGGCAACAAAGTAATTGAAGTCAGGAACTCTGAGGTGACCAAAGGATCGACTGGCCTCTCTCTTGCGCTCACCCAAGACTATGATTTTATTCTGGCCATTGGGGATGATACTACGGATGAGGACTTGTTTGCTATTCTCGCACTTGAGCATTCCTGGCCCGGCGGGTTGGCGCCAAAGACGTTTACCATTCGCGTTGGCACAGACAAGTCTCAGGCTAGCTACTTCCTGCCTGATTATAGGGAAGTGAGGAAAATGCTCCAGGAACTGGCAGCTAGGAAAGACATAATAAATGAAGGGATTGGCGTGAATGCCTAAAAAAAAGTGGTGGAAAGAAAGCGTTGTTTACCAAATCTATCCCCGCAGCTTTAAAGACAGCAACGGGGATGGCACCGGAGATCTTAAAGGAATCATCTCCAAGCTTGATTACCTGCAGTACTTAGGAGTTAATGTGCTCTGGATCAGCCCAATTTATCGTTCCCCCAATGTAGATAATGGGTATGACATTAGTGATTACCGGGGAGTCATGGATGAGATGGGTACCATGGCAGACTGGGAGGATCTACGGGACGGGCTGCACAGCCGTGGCATGAAGTTAGTGATGGACTTAGTCGTCAATCACACCTCAGATCAACACCGCTGGTTTCTAGAGTCCCGCTCAAGCAAAGACAACCCCTACCGCGATTATTATATTTGGCGGGCGGGCAAAGACGGCAAAGAGCCCAATAACTGGTCTTCGGAATTTAGTGGTTCAGCTTGGGAGTATGATGCTTTGACCGAGGAGTATTATTTACACGTCTTTTCTAAAAACCAACCCGATCTTAATTGGGAAAACAAAAGAGTGCGTTACGAAATTTATGATATGATGAAGTGGTGGCTGGATCAGGGCGTTGACGGCTTTCGCATGGATGTAATCAACATGATTGCCAAAGACCCTATGCTACCTGATGCCCCTGCCAAAGACAGCTCTCCTTATCAATGGGGAGGGCAGTTCTTCATTAACGGCCCGCGCTTGCAATATTACCTCAGAGAAATGTATACGAAAGTTTTGTCTAAATACGACATTATGACCGTGGGAGAGACCCGTTGGGTTGATGCAAACCTGGCATGCGTTTTTGTGGATGAGTGCCGCCATGAACTGAACATGCTCTTTCAATTTGAGCTGTTGGAACTGGATTACGGACCCAGCGGCAAGTGGGAGAAAAAACCCTGGGAACTGGCAGACTTTAAACGCATAATCAGCGACTGGCAAACCAAGCTCGCAGACTTCGGGTGGAATAGCCTCTTTTTAAGCAACCACGACCATCCCCGCATGGTTTCCCGTTTTGGCAATGACAGCACCTACAGGGTGGAGTCGGCAAAAATGCTGGCTACGTTACTTCATACCCTCCAAGGGACACCTTACATTTATCAAGGGGAAGAAATCGGCATGACCAATGTCTGTTTCGATTGCATTGAGCATTATCGAGACATTGAAACGCTCAACATGTATGCAGAAGGTCTGAAGAACGGCAAAGACCTTCAGGAACTGACTGAAGTCATTTATGAAAAAGGACGAGACAATGCCCGCACTCCGATGCAGTGGGATAACAGTCCTAATGCCGGTTTTACGGAGGGCACTCCCTGGATCCCCGTTAATCCCAATTACCCAGACATTAATGTTGAGCAGGCCCGACAAGATCCGACTTCTATCTTGCACTATTACCGCAAGCTCATTGAACTTCGCCGCCAATACCCCCTCTTTGTGTACGGGGATTATCATCTGCTTTTGCCTATGCACACCAAGATCTATTCCTATCTGCGCCATTGGGAGGAGGAAACCCTCTTGGTTATTCTGAATTTCTTCCATAAGAGTACCGCTTTTACCCTTCCGAAAAAGGTCATCTTCCAAACCGGCAGACTGATCATTGCCAATTACTCGGACACTAAAGCTAAAATTGTTGCCGATGACCTTAAGGAATTCTCCTTGCGCCCGTACGAAGCGCGCGTGTATTTGCTGAATTAGCCCGTAGAACAGTCAGTGAATAAAAAAGCACCTGGAGTTCTTTGGCTTTAGAATCGTGCATTGGGAGGATGTGTATTTTGTTAGAGCAAGGTTTAAAACAATTGGAAAACGAATTATCAATCTCTCTGAATATGACCTTAACGATAGCCTCCCGTTTTCAGGAGCACATGGAGCAAAGCTTAAGCGGGCGTGTAAGCTCGCTTAAGATGTTTCCCTCCTATCTCCAGGCTCCGAACGGCTATGAAGCCGGAACCTTTCTGGCCCTTGATTTTGGTGGTTCGAATGCTCGGGCTGCTGTCGTCGAGCTTAGGGGAGCAGGGAATTTTCTAGAATTACATAAGCTAAGTCGGCCTTTGTCAGACCCCGAGTCCGGGCGCGACTACCGGGCTGCAAGCGTGACGGCTGAAGAGCTCTTTGATTTCCTGGCAGGGATTATTCAGGAAGTGCTCTCGAATTCTTCTGCGCATCCCACGTTGAAGTCTAGCACTTCAGGACCACTTCCCCTGGGTTTTGCCTTCTCCTTTCCCTATCGCCAACAAACGATCGGGGAAGGGTTTCTCCTTTACTGGAACAAAGAAGTTGAGACGTCCGGGGTGGTCGGCAAAGACGTCGGTCACTTGCTCTCTGCAGCACTTGAGCGCCGAGGACTTGGCAGTGTCGTAAGCCTTACTGCCATTATCAACGACACTGTGACCACCTTCCTAACCGCAGCCTATCAAGACCCCAGCCTAGACATCGCCTCGATCATCGGCACCGGGCATAACACCTGCTACCTTGAACAGAAAGCACCGGGATTTGAGGCTCCTGTCATCATAAACACCGAGTCCGGGAACTTCTCCGACGCTCCGGATACCCCCTACGATCAAAGGCTTGACCTGGAAAGCGATAACCCCGGGGAGCAACGCTTCGAAAAAAAGCTCTCCGGCAAATACCTCGGAGAGCTTTTTCGTCGGATTGTCCTAGATTTTTCCCAGCGGGGGCTGTTTAGTGGACTTAATAACCCCCCTGCCCCTGCCCGCTGGAACCAACCCTATTCCATAAGCGGCAAAGACTTGGCCCTAATCCTTCTTGAGGAGGACAGTCACTCACGCCTTGTGCCAAGAGATGAGTGCTTTGCTCTTAAACGCATCGCGCATCTGCTCACAAAACGGTCAGCCCAGCTGGTGGCGGCCAGCTTCATCGGAGTTGTCCGACATCTCGACCCGCACCTCGACCATCGTCACACTGTTGCAATTGACGGCTCCCTATACAAAGGAATGCCTGGCTACGCCCAGGAATTAACGGTTGCCTTAAGCGAAGCGTTAGAGAGTAAAGCGGGACTGGTCACCGTTAAAATGTCAGCCGGAGGCTCCCTAACAGGGGCAGCGATTGCAGCGGCTCTGGCAAAGCTCGATAAATAGTTCAGCATTCGCAAGAAGAACTATGTCGGATTTTATGTCAATAGCAAACTTTTGCTATTGACGTTTAATTTGGTTTGAAAACTCCTATCACTTAATTCTAAGCAGGGGTCTTAAAATCCTTTTTCTCTTGTGAATTAAATTGCATAGGGTCGCCCTGTTGTGCGGTAAACTACAATTTAATAAATTACGTTTGACTGTTAATTTTTAATGTATATTCCATAGAATAACGTTTAATCTACCAATTAGACGTAATACTAAAGGAGTGTATTTTATGGGTTTAGGACAGTTAACAGTAGAACTGATTGTAGGTTTTTTCAGTTTATTACTTATTACTAGGGTTTTAGGCAAAACTCAAATCACACAACTTACTGCTTTTGACTTTATTTCAGCGCTAATTTTGGGTGAGCTTTTAGGTAATGCAATCTATGATGATGACACTGGCGTTGTAAAAATTTTGTTTGCTGTTACAATTTGGGGCCTCCTAATCTTTGGTATACAACTTGTGGGTCAAAAGTCCATTACATTAAGGAACTTTTTAGAAGGTAAACCTGCCTTAGTTATTCAAAAAGGGGTTATTGATCGCCAAGCACTTAAGAAAAATCGCATGAACCTCAATGAGCTTCAAAATCTATTAAGAATTAAGGATGTATTTTCCGTTCGAGAAGTTGAATATGCTATACTCGAACCAAACGGGTCCCTAACTGTTATACGAAAACCTGAATTCGATACCCCGACACTTAAAGATCTTAATATTCCTTTAAATCGCAAATCCCTCCCTATGCTTCTTGTAAGTGATGGAATAATACTTAACGATAACTTACTAACAATCAGCAAAAATGAATCTTGGCTTAAAACTAAACTAAAAAAACAAGGGTTTGATAATGTCAATAATATTTTTTTTGCTGAATGGAGGGAGGAAGATGGTTTATATGTCCTAGAAAAAGATCAGTAATCCTCACTTCTTGCCAGAAACCGTCTTGTATGGCCAGCGTATTATGCCCCCCAAATCAAAAATATTAGTATAACCCTGCTTTAATAACATCCTTACAGCAGCTCTACTCCGATTCCCACTCCTACAATAGATGAAAATAGTGGCTTGTTTGTCCGGCAATTTCTTGCTAGCGACCCTTGCCAAAACACTTAAAGGAATCAATGTGCCTCTGGGGATGTGATTTTCGATATATTCCTCTTGGGTTCTGACATCCAGCAGAATGATTCCCTTTTCCGAATCTATTCTCTTTTTTGCTTCTAATGGGTCGATTCTTAATTTATTAACCTTCCCAGAATTCTTCATATATGCCCAGATTACTAGTACTCCTACTAACAAAATTACTGTCGTCACGGTCTGATTCATACTCAAAATTCCTCTCTATCAATAAATTATGTCAAAATGCCAGTATACCCTCCCGTGGTATACTGGCATTGCAAGGTGTGATAGTATTTTTGTCAAATAAAATTTTTTCATTTACTCTTCGACTGAAAATTTATTGAGATTTCCCTTGAGGTTATGAGCTAATTTGGCCAAATCCTTTGAACTTTCAGCCATATATTCAACGATTGAGGTTTGCTCCTCAGTCGTAGCGGCAATCTCTTCGGAAGATGCTGCAGATGCTTGGATTAAATCCGATATATTTTGTGTAAGACTTAACACCTTATATGCATCCTCGTTCAATCCTTCAAACATCTTGCTAATGTGCTGTGCATCGAATTCTGTCCGTTTAACGTGCTCCACAATCTTTGATAATGAACTTCCACTAATTTCATTTAAAAATACTTGTTCTTCAACTGACTTTTTATTATTCTGCATGATAATCATGCTATCCTTCGATGATATCTGAATTCCTTTAACTAAACCAATAATCTTATTCGATGCATCTTTCGACTCTTCTGCCAATTTTCTGACCTCATCAGCCACGACAGCAAAACCATGTCCAGCCTCACCAGCACGGGCCGCCTCAATGGCAGCATTGAGGGCTAATAAGTTCGTTTGGTTAGATATTTCAGTAATTAAAGTAATAATTTCGCCGATTTTGTTGGATTGGTTTCCTAAGTCATCAATCAATTTAGAGGCTTCTGTTACGGATTCCGCTATGATAGTTAGATGCTCAATCGCCTTATTGATTGAATCTTGCCCCTCAATTGCAACTATTGTAGATTTTTTAGCTTCCATAACTGTTGTATTCGCTTCTTGATATCCGATTTCTACTTGAGATCTAGTTTCTTTCATCATCTGTACGATGAGTACACTTGATTGAGTTTGTTCGGTAGAGCCATTTGCCAATTGGCTCGTCGTCATAGCAATTTGATTTGTTGAGCTTGCTATTTGACCTGAGGCATCGGCAAGTTGTTGGGAGAAAATTAAAATTTCGTCAGAACGTCGGGAAACATCATTGATAATAGCTCGCAAATTATCTTTCATCATATTCATTGCAATATTTAAAGTATTTATCTCATTCTTACTCTGATTGGTCACGATTTGGTCCAATTTTAGTTTCCCGTTACTTATTTCATTGGCGATGGCAACTACCCTATTAAGTGGTTTAGAAATAGAAGTCGTAATTAGCCAGCCGATAATCGCACATAAAAGTATGGAAGAAATGAGCACTATGATTAATATTTTTGAAGAAAGTTCTGAGTTGTTCTGTATTTGATTCTTAAGCTTATTGGCATTTTCAGCACTGTGATTTGCTAAACTGAGTAAACCATTATCTAACCCAGCATAAATCATATTCCCGGTTTTAAAGGTAGCGAATGCTGCAGAAGTACCGTTTGTTTGGGCAACAAGCATGATTGATTTTCCAAAGGAATCAAAGGCCTGGAAATTAGCCTTAAATGCTGTTAGTTGATCACTTTGATATGTATCTATATCCAGGCTTTGGTATTGGTCCACTAATTCAAAGATTTTTTTCTTGTTTTCTGCAATTTTGGATGAAAACTTACTCTGTTCTTCACTTGAGGATAAAATTAATAACAATAATTCTACCTCATTATCACTATTTAGTTTGCGAAGATCACTTATGGTCTGAATTTGTTTTAACTCTTTGTTATACATTGTATCAACATAATTATTTGTGATAGACAATTCATAATAACTTATAAGGTTACTTATTAATAGAAATGCCGAAGAACAGATAATAAGAATTAATATTTTAGATGAAACTCTTAGATCATTAATCTTGATAAAAATACCCCCTTTTTCATTAGCTACGAAGAAGTAATATCTCGAATACGGTTAGGGTCAACCTTTTCGAACAGAGCCAATTCCTCCTCGGTCGGGGCAAAGGTTTATGGATATCCGTCTGAGCAATTCCCACCCTGTATTAGCTTGGACCTCAGCCAATTCAATTAATTATCTGCCTAATACTTCTTTAATGACTTCCGGAACTTGAAAAGGCATTTCCACTACCCTTGCACCCGCTTCAAGCAAGGCCTTAACTTTACCCTCATAGGTTCCCATACCGCGTTCGATAATAGCTCCCGCATGCCCCATCCGTTTTCCGGCAGGGGCACTCTTTCCAGCAATATAGGCTACCACCGGCTTGGTCATTTCTTTAATATAAAGAGAGGCCTCTTCTTCGGAGTTACCTCCGATCTCACCGATTAATACAACAGCCTTAGTTTCTGGATCTTCCTCAAACTTCTTTAAGACGTCCACAAAGCTCAGACCCACGACTTTATCGCCACCCACGCCTACCACTGTGGACTGACCGATACCCTGAGCGGTGAGATTGCCAACGATTTCGTAGGTCAGAGTCCCTGAGCGGGCCACAACTCCCACCGATCCGGGAATGAAAAACTGATTTGGTGGAATACCCATCTTGCATTTCCCTGAGGACACAATGCCAAAGGTATTCGGACCGATTACGGAAGCATTTACACGTTTGGCATAAGCCACAACTGCCATTTCATCATGGACCGGAATATGCTCAGTCACTACTACAACGACTTTTATACCTGCTTCAAGGGCTTCCAAGGCAGCATCCTTGGCAAAAGCTGCCGGTATAAAGATGACTGAGGCATTGATCCGATGATTTTCACTGGCCGCGTGCACACTGTCGTATACCGGGATACCTTCGATTGTGGTACCGCCCTTGCCTGGGGAAGTGCCAGCGACAATCTTGCTGCCATAAGCGAGCATTTGCTTAGTATGGAAAAGGCCCTGTTTACCGGTAAGGCCCTGGACTAATACTTGCGTATTTTCATCGATTATTATAGCCAATTCAACTAGCCCTCCTTGTCAAAACTTGTTCACCACGAACTCGAAGTGCGATTTACGCTGTGTGATGTGTGAACCTCGAACCTGAATCTCGTACTTCGTGCATCGAACTACGAACTACGAACTACGAACTACGAACTACGAATTGGCCAATTCAACTGCTTTCTTAGCAGCATCCTGCATGAAGTCATAGGCCTCAATGCCGACTTCCTTCAGTATAGCTCGTCCGGCTTCTTGGTTAGTGCCCACCAGGCGAATTACCACTGGAACCGGGATCCCTCTATTCTTTTTGACGGAGGCAAAGGCTCTTGCCACATCATCGCAACGGGTAATGCCCCCAAATATGTTAATGATGATAGACTTAGGGTTTCTAGACAAGATGAGTTCAAGCGCCTTGGCCGTGCCTTCCTCTCCTGTTCCGCCGCCCGCGTCAAGGAAGTTGGCCGGTTTTCCTCCGTAATAGGTGAGAGTATCCAGTGTACCCATAGTAATACCGGCACCATTGGCCATTACTCCGATGTCTCCGTCCAGTTCCACAAAAGAAAGACCCAGGTCATGAGCTATCTTTTCGGCAGAGGTACGTTCTTCCACCCTAGGTAAATCTAATTGACGATAGAGCGCCTCGTCGTCTATCGTCACCTTAGCATCTGCAGCAATGACGTGGTCTCCACTGATCACTAACGGATTTATTTCCACTAGATCAGCATCTTTTTGAGTAAAGATTTGGTACAAGGTTTTTATGATCTTGACCAATTCCTTGCCTTGGGGGGTATTCAAAGGTATACCCATTCTTCTGACAACATCGTTGGCGATGAATCCTTGCATACCAAGTTCTACATCGATATGCTTCTTAACAATGTACTCCTCAGCAACTTCTTCAATATCCATACCACCGTGGGCCGATGCAATAAGCACCGGCATTTTAGTCGCTGCGTCGATGGTGATGGACAAATATAGTTCTCGATCAATTTGCAGTTTTTCTTCCACAAGAAGAATATCTACCGCTAGGCCCTGGATGGTCATGCCCAACAGTTCCTGAGCAGCAGCTCTCGCTCCTTCCGGATGATCGGCAAATTTAATACCACCAGCTTTACCCCGCTTACCGGACAGAACCTGGGACTTGATCACCACAGGACCCCCAATTTCCGTTGCTACCCGGAACGCCTCATCCGGATTGGTAACCATTCTCCCCTTTGGTACCGGAAGGGCGAACTTGGCGAAAACTTCCTTACCCATATATTCAAACATTTTCACTACCCGAATCTCTCCCCTCTGTCAGTATACCTTTAACAACTTCGAGGCATTTATTGTTCAAGTGGAAAAGCCCTCCCCACTACGACTTTCAATTTTTCGGACTGCTCCCCGAGCTCGTTCTCTTACATTAATCGACTCTCCATAATCCTCAGCAACTCTTAATAATTCTTTGGCAGCTACAATAGCTCCCAGTTCCCCAAGTGCCTGGGCAGCCATTTCCCTCACTCCAACCACAGGATCTCGCAGCAATTGGATTAACGAAAAAACAGCGCCTTTATTGCCAATACGCCCCAATGCTTCACAAGATCTCGCTCGAATTAAGCTGTCATTGTCTCCTAAGCATTTCATCAGTAGATCAAAGGCTAGGGGAAAGTTGGCGAACACCTTTAGTAAGTAGATATCGACTCGTCTGCTAATTTTTTGATAGATACTGCTTAGTACTTCCAAGGCCTGTTCCTTGTTTAATTCACGCAAAGTCCAATCAATCAGTCGAATTAAAACTTCCTGATTTTGATTCAGTAGAATTCGTTTGGACAAGTCAACATCATGAATTGAAATTGCCCTCTTCAACTGTTCCCCAAGTTTAGGGAGCAGATAACCGGCAATGGTTTGAGCGCTTTTTTCACTAAGGGTTAAATTGCCGGCTTTGTTCTTCTGAATATAATGCAGTGAAATTAGTCCATCTATGACGCACGAAAATAGATTACCTCGTTGGTCTCCACCAGAGGCCCCCATTCCGTATCCCCATATTCCGGCAGCTTCGCCCATGGCTGAAATTAACGAGTCTTCATCCAACTGGCCTTCATGAGTATGAATAATTTCAAGCAAAGTGACTAAATCTTGGACTTGCAAAGGCATTCCCAGATCCCAAATTATCTGTTCCAATTTTAGGTGTTCCTTATATAAAGGTTCTCCAGCAACAGCAGTGTGGAATTGGTAGAAGAAACTTAGCTGTGCGAAGCCAAATTCCCTCAACTCGGAGTTTTGTTGGCATTCTAAGAGGCTTGCCCTGGTATTCGCCGTAAACGCTTTGACTTTT
This sequence comes from Desulfosporosinus sp. BICA1-9, assembly GCF_000802135.1. Classification (NCBI taxonomy): domain Bacteria; kingdom Bacillati; phylum Bacillota; class Clostridia; order Eubacteriales; family Desulfitobacteriaceae; genus Desulfosporosinus; species Desulfosporosinus sp. BICA1-9. The sequence goes on along the minus strand of NZ_JUEE01000241.1, from coordinate 3,869 downwards.
TTTAATCTTAATACCAATAGATCAAGATAATCTAAAGGATAGCCAGTCCTTTCGGCGATATTGGGCAGGGATTCGTCCCCGATCCAGAGGCGGAAAATTCGGCGCCAGGGTTCCTTAGGATCCATAATTTGCGGACGGTTGAGAATCTTTTGCGCTGGTATTAGTAAGTCTTGGGCTAAATCCACAACCACAGCGGAAGGGTTTGCAAACTGGTTTTTTAATTTCCATTGAATTATCTCGGCAAAGGTGGAATTGGTCAGTAAGTCCGCATTGTTGCAAAAACAATTGACGAGATCTGGAATAATCGTTTCATTGATATATTTAAGAGCAAGAGGACTTCTAGGCCCACCCCATTCCTCTAATAAAACGGCGGCCAGGCTTTCCTTTAAGCTGTTTAAATCATGCTTAGTCCAGTCCCATTTCATTAACTTTAATTCCGCCACTGCTCATCACCTTCCCAGCTTCCATTCCCATCTGCCACCCTAATTCCAGAGCTTTGATGTTGAGTTCCGCTGTCCCTCTGGGTGCCCGATGCTCAACTGCCTGCAATACATGCTCTAAAGGAATTTGTCCACTTAATGAAGCCACGACTCCCAAAGCCACGACATTAGCGCTTTGTTCAGAACCAAATTGAGTGCGAGCAGCTTTTGTGATCGGCAAAGAATAAAAATTGATACTTCGTGGCTTAACTTCTGTCACTTGAGAATTATCCACAATCAGGATGGCCTCTTCATTAAGATGTAAGCCATACTTTTTATAAGCTTCTTGACTGAGGGTTAAGACAAAATCAGGGTTTTCGACTTTCGGGTAATAAATCGCTTCGTTGCCGATGATGACTTCCGCCCGACTGGCACCGCCCCTGGCCTCCGGACCATAGCTTTGACTCTGCGCGACATTTTGGTCGGCATTAATTCCTGCCTCAGCCAACATGATCGCCGCTAAAATCAGGCCTTGTCCGCCCGTTCCGGTTAACAGAAATTCTTGTTTAGCCATCAGAGATTGCCCTCCCTTAACTTCTGTCTTAGTTTCTCATATTCTTGCGTAAACTCTGGTGCCTGTCGCTTAAAAATCTCGCCAATTTGAAAATCTTCCTCGCTTACAGGCTGCTTACCTGCTTTGAAGGCATGCTCCTTTTGCCAGATCAGCATATCGGCTGGAGTTTTAAATTTATTTCTTCGTCCGTAAGAAACAGGACACTGGGAAATGGCTTCCACGAGGGAAAAACCCGGATTGTTATAGGCATCCATGACTAATTTCGTCAGGAGTTGATTATGATAAGCCGTGGCTCTTGCCCCAAAAGTAGCACCCGCTGCTTTAGCCAACTCCAGAATTTGAAAGGGTCTCTCCAGGTTGCCAAAGGGAGAGGTCGTTCCCCGTTTGGCGTGAGGGGTTAAAGGGGAAGTCTGACCACCCGTCATCCCGTAAATGCTGTTATTTATGACTATGGCGGTTAGATCAATATTGCGCCTGGCGGCATGAATTAAATGATTACCCCCAATGGCCGTGGAATCTCCATCTCCCATGATCACGAAGACATCTAACTCTGGTCGAGCCGCTTTAATTCCCGTAGCGAAGGGCAATGCTCTCCCATGGGTCGTGTGGATGGTAATAAAGTCTAGATAGCCTGGCATGCGCGAGGAACAACCAATCCCAGACACAAAAATCACCTTATTTTGGTCAAGCTGCAAGGTTTTGATGGACCGGACGATGGCGGCCATGATGGTTCCTATGCCGCAACCCGGGCACCAGATATGCGGTAAGGTCTCGGTCCGGAAATATTGAGCAATATCACTAAACATTTTGTAAAACCTCCCGAATCCTGCCCAAAACTTCTTGGGGAGTGATTAATTCTCCGTCAATGCGGTTTAGGCGTTCGACTGCTTTATAACCAAAGATTCGTTCGATTTCGCCGACTAATTGACCGCAGTTCATCTCCACAACTAAGTACTTCCGGTTAGAATAGGTCTCCAGCTGTTTTTGCGGAAAGGGCCAAATCGTGATGGGGCGAAAGAGTCCAACCTTTAGGCCAAGGCTTCGGGCAATACGAACCGCCTCCAAGGCAGAACGGGCGGTACAGCCGTAAGCGACGACGATCAGTTCGGCATCGTCAAGCTGGACCTCTTCGACTAATTGGATCCGCTCTAAATAAGGATTTAGCTTCTGGTTTAAACGCTCCATGAACTTTTTTGTTACTTCCGGGTTCCCGATGGGCAAGCCCTTTTCATTATGCGTTAACCCTGTGACATGGTAACGGTAACCGTCGCCAAAGTTCGCCATGGCCGGGATCATGCTCGCATTGTTTTCATAAGGAATACATTCACTCGGAGGTACGGCTGGCCTTTTTCTATCGACGATGGTTAATTCTTGAGGTAAGATGACCTTTTCACGCAAATGCCCGATCACTTCATCCATGAGTAAAATGACGGGAATCCGAAACTCCTCGGCAAAATTAAAGGCTGTTACGGCAAGTTCATAACACTCTTGCACGGAGGAGGGCGTTAAGGCAATGATCGGATGGTCGCCATGAGTGCCCCACCTCGCTTGCATAACGTCCGCTTGGGCTGGGGACGTCGGTAATCCGGTACTGGTACCCCCTCTTTGGACGTTGACCACAACACAAGGAACTTCTGTCGCAATGGCATAGCCTAGGTTCTCCTGTTTGAGTGAGAATCCTGGCCCACTCGTTGCGGTCAGGGTTTTTAGCCCTGTTAAGGAAGCCCCAATGATCGCTGCCATGCTTCCTATTTCGTCTTCCATTTGGATAAAAGTACCCCCGATCAATGGCAATCTCTCGGCCATTATTTCGGCTATTTCTGTAGAAGGTGTGATTGGATAACCTGCATAAAAAAGAACTCCGGCCGCCAAAGCCCCTTCGGCTACTGCTTCATTCCCTTGCATTAATCTGGCTTTACTCATCGTTAGTCACCTCGATATTAATGGCGAAGTCTGGGCAAAGCCGTTCACAAATCTTACAGGCTATGCACTGCTCTGGCTTAGCCACCACAACCTTCCCAAATTCGTCGCTTTCCAGAACTTTTTTAGGGCAAAATGCTATACATATTCCACATTTCTTACACCAATCTTGACTGACCAAAATGGTAGCAGTCTGTATTGCTAGTACCAAAGCCTAAACATCTCCTTATGCTTCCCGAATACTAATCCGATATTAAATGCTCTGCGAACGGGCACTTTCCTCAGCTTTATTAACAAGATCGCTCACTTCCCAGGGTAGTGACGCTACATTAGGCCACGCTGCATGCAAAACGACTTTGCTGTCGTTTATTTTAATGAAGGATAAACCGAAGACTAGGTCTCCCCCAAAACCAATGTTCTCTGTAACTCCTCAGACGATAGTTATTTCCGTTTTCGTGAGTATCATCTCGTTTGAGTTCATCAGCAGGTATAATAAGAAAAACCTCGGCTGCGCCTCGGTCCTTTTATTCATCTAGGACATCTGTAATTTTATACTCATTCCCATGAAGACCCTTATAATACTCCGGATACATGGTGCCACCACATTTCTCACAACTAAACTGTGGAGGTACCATGGAATCCCCATCATCCATCGCATCCATTGTTCTAACGACGTCTAAGGGTATCTCCTCATTTTCACGACACTCCAAACATATATAACTGATCACACCCTGCTTTTCCTCTATCCTCCTGAAGTTTGAGCTTTGGTCTCTTTTCTTCTTCTTTTTGGGGTTTCGCGACTTCGATACCGGTGAAATTGTAAATCATCCTTTCCATGTAGCTTTTTGCTGTATCATCACTGGCATATTTGATCTCCAATTGGCCGTCTTTCAGACACACTTCTCCCCTGTATTCATAGCAATTCTCACAATGTGGACATATCATCGGGTCTTTAC